>PMDT01000084.1 GCA_003154555.1 Spirochaetaceae bacterium | reverse complement strand
CCCCGCGGTTGACCACCTTCGTGTCGCCGGTGACGATCCGCGCGCCGGCCTTCACCGCGGCGGCCGCGGCGTTCGCGGCCGGGGTAGCCGTCTGGGGCATGCCGGCCGGGACCGCGATATCGGCGGGGCTCCAGGGCGCGGCAACCGGACTGTTTCCGATCATCTGGATCGTCGTATCGGCTCTCTGGGTGCATTCGCTTGCCGTCGCGTCGGGCCAGTTCAACGTGATCCGCAGCTCGCTCGCCTCCATCACCACGGACCGCAGGCTCCAGGCGCTTTTCATCGCCTTCGCATTCGGCGCATTCCTCGAGGGTGCGGCGGGCTTCGGCACGCCGGTGGCAATATCGGCCGCCATGCTCGTCGGGCTCGGCTTCGAGGCGCGGTCCGCGGCGGTCCTCTGCCTCATCGCCAACAGCGCTCCTGTTGCATTTGCCGCTGCAGGCATACCCGTTGCGGTGGCAGCAGGCGTAAGCGGCATCGATGCCCTCACGCTGGGACGGATTATCGGCCGGCAAGTGCCGCTCCTCGCCCTTATCGTCCCCGTCTGGCTGTGCGTGGTTCTCTGCGGCTGGCGGCGCACACGCGAGGTATGGCCCGCGCTGGTCGTCACAGGGCTTCTGATGTCGGTGACCCAGTTCCTGATCGCGAACTTCAGCGGGCCTTGGACCGCGGGCATACTCTCCGGCATCGTCACCCTGGCGGGGCTTTGGGTCTTTCTCAGGGTCTGGAAGCCGAAGACGACCTGGGATTTCCCCGGCGCCACCGACGCTGCCTCCGCGAGCGCCTCCCCACCAGCCCGCGCGCCGTCCGGCGAAGCGCAGCCCGGGGCCGGCGCGATNNTTCCGCGCGTGGCTTCCCTATCTCCTCATGTCGATCATGGTCCTGCTCTGGAGCCTCGGTCCGCTGGTGCCCCTGCTGAAGCACGGCGACATAAGCTTTCCCTGGCCGGGGCGACCGGGGGTCGTCTTCTCGCTCCCCATCGCATCGACGCCGGGCACCGCGATATTCCTGTCCGCCGTGATCTCCACCCTGTTCCTGCCGAATCTTGGTGCACGCAAGGCACTTGTCGCCCTGGGGAAAACGATTCGCGGCCTCTTCGGCACGATCATCACCGTCTGCCTTATCCTTGCCACGGCATTCGTCCTGAACGCATCCGGCATGAGCACGACGATCGGCGCAGCGCTCGCGGCAACGGGAGTGTTCTTCCCGTTCTTCTCACCGCTGCTGGGGTGGCTGGGAGTGCTGGTAACGGGATCGGATACGTCGTCGAATGCCCTCTTCGGTTCCCTCCAGCGCACCACGGCGGAAAGACTCGGTCTGAATCCTGCACTGATGGTGGCTGCCAATGGCTCGGGCGGGGTCGCGGGAAAGATGGTATCCCCTCAAAGTATCGCCGTTGCCACTGCCTCGGCGCACCTGGAGGGCCAGGAAGGGTGGCTCTTCCGGGCAACGGTCGGGCACAGCCTCGCGATGGCCCTCATCATCAGCATCATCACGCTCATCGAGGCCTACGTCCTTCCCGGCATCGTGCGTTGACAGCAGCGACCGCGAATCCTTGACTTTTGGCGGGCCCGGACTTATCGTGAACGGCGCACTTTCCACTCATTCAAAGGAGTTTCAGATGACAACGCTCGGTGTGCTGGTCGGCAACCGTGGCTTTTTCCCCGCGGAGCTGTGCGAGCAGGGACGCAAGACCATTCTCGCCGTGCTGAAGGAAGAGGGAATCCAGGCAGTCGCCCTCACGCCCAAGGACACGAAGTACGGCTCCGTGGAATCCTGGTCGGATGCCGTGCGATGCGCGGACCTGTTCAAGGCCAACCGCGATAAGATCGACGGCATCCTGGTGACGCTGCCCAACTTCGGGGACGAGCGGGGCATCGCGGATGCGCTGCGCCTGGCCGGTCTTTCCGTGCCCGTGCTCGTCCATGCCTTTCCCGACGAACCTGGCCGCATGGGCGTCGAGCACCGGCGCGACAGCTTCTGCGGCAAGATGTCGGCCTGCAACAACCTGAAGCAGTACGGCATCCCCTTCTCCCTCACCTCCCAGCACACGATGGATCCCGAGGCACCGGCGTTCCGGGCGGACCTCCGCAGGTTTGCGGCCACCTGCCGCGTCGTGCGCTCCATGCGTGGTGCGCGTTTCGCGCAGATCGGGGCGCGCCCGGCGGCGTTCGTGACCGTCCGCTACTCTGAGAAGCTGCTGGAACGGGCGGGCATTTCCGTGGAGAGCATCGACCTGTCGGAGATGTTCGGCAGGGCCGGCACATTCAAGGACAAGGATTCCGCCGTGCTTTCGAAGCTGGATGAGATACGCGACTACGTGAAAGTGAGCAAGATACCGCGGGAGGCGCTGATCCGCATGGCGAAGTTCGCCGTCGTGCTGGAACAATACGTGAAGGAGCACTCCCTCGCCGGCACGGCGATACAGTGCTGGACGTCGATGGAGGAATACTTCGGCGTGGTGCCCTGCACGGCAATGAGCATGATGAGCAATGCCCTGTGCCCGAGCGCCTGTGAAACGGACATCACGGGCCTGGTCGGCATGTATGCAATGGTGCAGGCATCGGGCAAGCCGAGCGCGCTCGCCGACTGGAACAACAACTACGCAGAAGACCCCGACAAGTGCGTGTTCTTCCACTGCAGCAATTTTCCACAGGAGCTGTTCGCCAACAAGGGCGTCATGGATTACAACGAGATCCTTGCCGGCACGCTGGGCCGGGAGAATGCCTATGGCACCATCACCGGCAGGCTTGCCCCGACGGAGTTCACCTACTGCCGCGTCTCCACTGACGACATGGCGGGCAGCATCCGCGCATTCGTCGGTGAGGGGGAGCTCACGAAAGACCCCATCACGACATTCGGCGGTCACGGGGTCGCGCGCATCCCCCGCCTCCAGGAGCTCCTGCGCTACATCTGTGAAGGTGGATTCGAGCACCACGTTGCCATCAACCCGTCCCGCGTCGCGGGCGCGGTGGAGGAGGCATTCACGCGCTACCTCGGTTGGGATGTGTACAATCACGACCGTGAAACACAACGGGCGGCCGTTACCGGTCCCCGGGCTTAGGAGAGCTGCATGGCACAGGACGCATTGATCATCGGCCTCGATTTCGGCACCGATTCCGTGCGATCGGTCGTGATCGACGCCGCCACGGGCAAGGAGCTGGCGAGCGAGGTATCCTGGTACCGCCGCTGGAAGGCGGGCAAATACTGCGATCCATCGCAGAACATGTTCCGCCAGCACCCGCTGGACTACACCGAGTCGATGACGGCAGCCGTGAAAGGCGCCCTGGCGCACCTTGGCGCGCGCGCGGCAAAAAACGTGAAGGCAATTGGCATCGACACCACGGGCTCCACCCCGTGCGCGGTGGACAAGGCAGGGACACCTCTCGCGCTCACGAAGGGATTCGAGGAGAATCCCAACGCGATGTTCGTGCTGTGGAAGGACCANNGAGCACTGCGACTGGATGCCCGCGCTCCTCACCGGCACAACAGAGCCTCTTTCCATGAAAAGGAGCCGGTGCGCAGCCGGTCACAAGGCCATGTGGCATCCCGACTGGGAGGGTCTGCCGCCGGAGGATTTCCTCGTCACCGTCGATCCCCTGCTGAAGGGCCTGCGCGCGCGTCTCTTCAAGGACACGCAGACATCGGACCAGAGCGCGGGCGGCCTCACCCCGGAGTGGGCGAAACGCCTCGGACTGCAGCCGGGCATCGCCGTTGCCGTGGGCGCATTCGACGCACATATGGGCGCGGTGGGCGGCGGCATCTCGGAAAAGACACTCGTGAAGATCATGGGCACCTCCACCTGCGACGTTCTCGTCGCGCCGAAGTCGGCCATCGGGACAAAATGTGTCGCGGGCATCTGCGGGCAGGTGGACGGCTCCGTGCTCCCCGGCCTCATCGGCCTGGAGGCGGGACAGTCAGCGTTCGGCGACGTGTACGCGTGGTTCAAGGACCTGCTCGCCTGGCCGCTGCACAAGGGCGGAAAGGCCGGAAGCGCGAAGCTCCCGCCCGCATTTGCCGTCATAGAGGACCGGCTCATCGACCGTCTTTCCGCGGAGGCCGAAAAGGTCGACCCCGAGGATTCCACGGTCGCGGCGCTCGACTGGCTCAACGGCAGGCGTACGCCGTTTGCCGACCAGACGCTGAAGGGCGCCATCGTCGGGCTGACGCTGGGCACGACCGCGCCGCGCATCTTCCGCGCGCTCGTGGAAGCCACCGCTTTCGGTTCGCGCGCCATCGTGGAGCAGTTCCGGGCGGAAGGCGTCGCGATCGACGGAGTGATCGCCATGGGCGGCATCGCGCGCAAGAGTCCCTTCGTCATGCAGGTGACCGCGGACATACTCGGCATGCCGATCAAGGTGGTGGCATCGGACCAGGCCTGCGCGCTGGGCGCGGGCATGCTCGCCGCGGCTGCCGGCGGGGTGTACGCCACGGTGACGGCGGCGCAGAAAAAGATGGGAAGCGGTTTCGACAGGACATTTACGCCGAACAAGAAACGCGCGGACCGCTACAACGCTTTGTACGGACGTTACCAGAGGCTGGCCATGACCCTCGAGCCGATGCTGCGCAGCTTATGAAACCGGCTGACAGGAAGATCCTTGCGCATCTGAGGGAAAGCGTCTGCGCGGCGAACAAGAGCCTCGTGGACCGCGGGCTCGTCGTGGCGACATTCGGCAATGTCTCGGGCATCGACAGGTCCCTGGGGCTGATCGCCATCAAGCCCAGCGGCGTGGACTATGACGACCTCACACCGCAGAACATGGTGGTGCTGGACCTCGCCGGGAAAAAGGTGGAGGGAGACCTGAACCCGTCGTCGGACACGAAGACGCACGTGCGTCTCTACCGGGAGTTCCCCGACATCGGCGGCATCGTGCATACCCATTCGCGCTACGCCACCGCGTGGGCGGAGGCCCGCCGCAGCCTGCCGTGCCTGGGCACCACGCACGCTGACTACTTCCACGGTGAAGTGCCCTGCACGGCGGTGATCTCCGACGCGCAGATAAAGCTCGACTACGAAGAGGAAACCGCGGTCCAGATACTCGACGCATTCCGCGGCATCGACTATCACGGCATGCCCGCGGTGCTGGTGGCCTCCC
The DNA here is from genome assembly GCA_003154555.1 of Spirochaetaceae bacterium. Classification (GTDB taxonomy): domain Bacteria; phylum Spirochaetota; class Spirochaetia; order SZUA-6; family Fen-1364; genus Fen-1364. The sequence goes on along the minus strand of PMDT01000084.1, from coordinate 22,375 downwards.
ACGGCCCGTTTACCTGGGGCAAGGACGCCGCCGAGGCGGTCTATCACGCGTGGATGCTGGAATACGCCGCGGAGATGGCGGCCATCGCCGTCCAGGTCAACCCCCGCATCCGCGGGGTCAAGCAGACCCTGCTGGACAAGCACTACGAACGCAAGCACGGCAAGGACGCGTACTACGGCCAGGGGGGCGGGCATGGATAAGGCACAGGTCGGCGTCATTGGCTGCGGCACGATCAGCGAGATCTACCTTTCCAACCTCACGACGCGGTTCACGAACGTACGCGTGGCGGCCGTCGCGGACATCGACGGCGCGCGTGCCACGGAAAAAGCTGCCGCCCACGGACTGAAATCGTGCAGCGTGGAGGACATGCTCTCTGACGACTCCATAGAGGTGATCCTGAATCTCACCACGCCCCTTTCGCACGCCGAGATATGTCTTGCGGCACTGGGGGCGGGAAAACACGTGTACACGGAGAAGCCGCTCTGCGTGTCGATGAAAGACGCGGAGCGCATCATGACCCTTGCGCGGAAAAAAAACCTGCGCGTGGGTGCGGCGCCCGACACCTTCCTGGGAGCCGGGCTCCAGACCTGCCTCCGCCTGATCGATGAAGGAGCCATAGGCGTTCCGGTGGCCGCCACGGCTTTCATGACCGGCCACGGGCCCGAGAGCTGGCACCCGAATCCTGCCTTCTATTACGGGCAGGGCGGCGGACCCGTCTTCGACATGGGGCCGTTTTACTTTACGGCGCTCATCGCGCTCCTGGGTCCCGCGCAACGGGTCTCGGGTTCCGTCTCGCGGACCTTCTCCCGTCGCGTCGTCGGCACCGGTCCGAAGGCCGGCCAGCTCATCGATGTGGAGGTCCCCACGCATGCCGCGGGCACCATCGATTTCGCCTGCGGCGCGATCGTGAGCTTCATCCAGTCCTTCGACGTCTGGCACGCCAACCTTCCGCGCATCGAGATCTACGGCACGGAGGGGTCCCTGTCCGTACCGGACCCGAACACGTACGGCGGTCCCGTGCGCATGCGGGCCAGCGTGGACGAGGAATGGATTGACGTGCCCGTGGTGTCACCGGAGGGTGAGAACCTGAGCGGCCTGGGTCTTTCCGAGATGGTAGACGCCATGGCGACGGGCAGGGCTCATCGCGCCTCCGGGGCCCTTGCCCTTCACGCGCTGGAGATCATGCACGCCGTGCACGATGCATCCAGCTCGGAGCGCTACGTGACGCTCCGCTACCCCGCGCCGCGGCCCGAGCCTCTTGTGGCGGAAGCGCAGCCGCTCCCGACCGAATAGTGAGGCGCAACGCACGACTGACGGCCCGGCCGCCGCGTGGCACGCGTGCAGAGGGGGCCCCAGCAGTTCTCAGTTTGGACCTTCCTGAGATATGGAACAGGCATGCACACTTTGAAAACGGCCGTCTATCATGGGACAAAATGAGAACTGCATTATTCAGTCTCCATACTGAGAATCGCCGCGCTCCACGCACGCCGTATTGCGGCCGTGTGCCGCGCTGCCGATGCAGTAGGAGACGAACGTGTCCAGCGACGTGATTGCCGCGCGGATGTCGGAGAAAACAGGCAGGCCCCCTTCTTCCATGATCGCGACGAAGTCGGCGTAGTGCCGCCCGGCATTGACCGAGACAACCATGGGCTTCCGATGCCGATGCGCGATCTCCACCAGACGCGGCGCGAGCGCATCGGCGTCGCGGCAGCTTTCCGGCACGGTCTTCAGCGACACCGCGTGCGGCACCACCGCGACGAAGACGCAGTCGACACCGTCATCATCGAGCACCGCCTCCACGAACTCCGCATACATCGCGTCATCCGCCATGGGCGTGATGTCGAGGAACGGGGAGGCGGTGTCCACGAGCCCGAAGCGGTTGATGGCGTTGAGCTTCTCAACCGTGGACGGGGAAAGCCGTGCCTGGGTCAGGCGTTTGAGCTCGTCTGCGCCCACGGTCGATTCGAAGCCCGCGTTCACCACGCCGGCCACCCGGTTGCCCCCCGGACGACGACCGGCCAGCAGGGCGAAGGCGCGAATGGCATCGGAGAACTCCTCGATGGTCTGCGCGAGCACCACCCCGGCCTGGCGGCAGGCGGCGCGGAAGACCTCGTAATTGCCCGTCATCGACGCGGTGTGGGACGCCGCCGACCGCGCGCCGGCCTCCGTGCGCCCGCTCTTGTAGGCGACGATCGGCTTCGTGGAAACACGGGCTTTTTCGAAGAAAGCGCGTCCTTCACCCGCATCGAGGCCTTCGAGATAGACCGCGATCACCTCCGTGCCGCGGTCCGCCTCGAAATGCTCCAGGAGGTCGCCCACTTTCACGTCGAACTTGTTGCCGAAGCTCACGATGGAACGCAGCGGGCGGCAGGAGCGGAGCTTGTCGATCACGGTGACGGAGAGAGCCCCGCTCTGGGTGAGGAGGACCGCGTTGGAGGCCGACGACGACCTCACCTCCAGCCTCTTCTCGTTGATGAAGAGAGTGTTCACACCCGGCTGCCCGTCCGCTGCCATGTGATAGACGCCCATGCAGTTCGGGCCGATCACCCTGATCCCCGGCGGGGTTGCCTGGCGCAACTGCCGTGCGAAGTCCGCGTACGCCACGGAGGAAGGAACGCCGGGAATGAGGATCACGGCACGGACGCCGCTTCCCGCGAGCGAGCGCAGGAAGTCGGGGATATTGCGCGCAGGGGCGGCGTAGACGGCAAGCTCCACCGGCGCGGGCAGGGCGGACACCGACGGAAAGAGCGTGTAGTCCGTTGCACCGAGCCGCACGTTTCCCCCGTGAGGATTGACCAGGAAGAGATCGCCGCTGCGCAGCTCGTGCATGAGCGACGCGATCTCACGCGCCATGCTGTACTTCGCGAGGTCCGCGGAGACGCCGATCACTGCGACGCCCCGGGGCCGGAAGAATGCGTCGAGATTGGCCGTGTTCACCCGGGGATTCCATTCCTCGACACCGGGCGCCGGGGCGATCTCCGCGAGGCCGTCGAGCGCCACGAACCTGCCGTCGGATGAAATGGCGAAGGGATTCACTTCCAGCGCCTTGATGACGTGGCGCCGCCCCGGGCTCAACGGGGACCAGCTCAGGGCGAGGGTGCTGAAATCGACCACCGCGCGGGCAATCAGGTCGAGGTACTCGGGATGGCCGATCTGCTCGAACTTGTGGCGGATGTGCATCGAGTGAGTGAATGCCGTGGCATCAGCGTCGTCCATCGGGGGCAGGAAGAGATTTGCCGGGTCGTAGTTCGCCGCGAAAAACTCCGCGTCGTCCCCGCCCTTGCTGACAGTGAGCACGGGTCCGAATGCGGCGTCCTCGCGGAACCCGATGAGCACCTCGTAGCCCAGCGCCTGCGTGTGAGGGATGTACTCGACGACGAGAAAGCCGACGATCCGGGGCTTTTCCTCCGGCGGGAAATGAGACAGCACCTCGTCCCGCATGCGCGCGAGGACGTACTGAACATAGAGGGTATCCGCCCCCGCGACCTTGCGCACGCCGCCGAGCTTCTGCTTGTGGGGGATTTCGGGAGAGACGACCTTGACGACGAGCGTCTGACCGAACCGTTGCAGCGCCTCGTCGCCGAGCTCCGCGATGTCCGGCACGAAGAGAAACCGCGGGACGGTGAGCCCGAGACTGGCAAGGACGCCGTAGACCTCGTGCTCGTAGAGCGCGTTTCGTCCCTCCCGCACAGCGCCGTCCAGAATCGATTCGATCCTCCGCGTGGCTTCCTGTGACAGCTCCGGCATGCGCCTCCCTCTCGGGGCGAGAGTAGCACGGCGTGCCTCTCTCTAGACATACCTGAAGGTCGTGCTCGTTCCGCGAGACAAGGCGCCCCGTGCCCCTGCGCGCCTCAGGGAACCCGACGGGCCTCCTCGATCGACATGAGATGGAATGTCCGCGCGTCGTCGCGCAGAAAGCAGTAGGCGACGATGGCGTTGCTGCCCCCGATGGTGGTGAAGTACAGCGGCCGTATCCGTCGGTCCGTCAGCTCCCCGCTCGCGCTGCGGTAGGTGATATCGACAAGCGCGTCGTCCGCCAGCGCCTGCTGGAGAAGCGCCGCGGTGCTCACCATCCGGGGAGCGTGCGCGGTGAAGTCGATACGCGGAAGGCTGCGCGCGGCAAGCTCATCGACCGGCAGGTCCGGGCCGACGTGCCACAGGCATTCGAGAAAAAGGAGCCGGCACGCGTGCGCGTCCGCAAGGGCCCGGTGCGCTCCCTCCACGCGGATGCCGAGGTCCCGCACGAGGTTCGCCAGGCCGTAACTGTACCGGCCCGGGAACGCCGTCCGCGCCAGGGCACGCGTGTCCAGCACCGGGCCTTCGGGTCGCGGAAGCCCCAGGGTCGCCACGTCAGCGCTCACGAATCCGACGTCGAAGACGGCATTGTGCGCAACGGGCACACCGCGGCCAAGAAAAGAAAGAAACACGGGAAGCACGGAGCCGATGCAGGGCGCGTCGCGCACCATCTCGTCGGTGATGCCGTTCACACGGCCTGCCTCCTCGGGAACAGGGATGCCGGGATTCACGAGCTGGGAGTACACGTGAAGGACCGCATCCCGGGTGAAGCTGACGGCAGCGAGCTCCAGGACACGGTCGACGCCGGGGAGTAGCCCTGTCGTCTCGACGTCGAATGCGACGAAGACCTGGCTATTGCTCACCCTTGAGCTTTTCCGGCGTGGACTCCCCGAGGAGCAGCTTGCAGATGTTCTTGTATCCTGCTTTGCGATGCTTTCGGAGAACCGCCGCGACAAGGTCATAAGCATCGGGCTGCGCGGCCTTGAGCTGCTCGAGGTCTGCGAGCACCAGTTTCAGCTCCTCCAGTGATGCCAATGCCGCCATGCGTGCCTCCTCAGATCACCGTGAAAGATTCCACCGTCCGCGCATCGAGCCGTTTGACCACCTCGACGATCAGCGCGACGGCGTTGTCGATGTCGGAAATGCTCACCATGCCGACGTGGGAATGGATGTGGCGGGTCGGAACGGTGAGAACGATGCTCGGGCATCCGGCGTTCGCGATGTGGATGGCCCCGGCATCCGTGCCGCCCCCCTTCATCTGGGAGAACTGCCAGGGGATGCGCGTCTCCTCCGCGACCCGCACGATCAGGTCCTTCAACCCCTGGTTGGGGATCATCGACGCGTCATAGGTGAGGACCGCGGGGCCGAAGCCCATCTTCGTCGGCGCCTCGTGCGCCTCGATACCCGGCACGTCCCCCGCGATGTCGACTTCCAGCGTGATGCACACGTCAGGCTGGACCACGTGCGCCGAGGTCCGGGCGCCGCGGAGGCCCACCTCTTCCTGGACCGTCGCCGCTCCCATCACCGTGTTGGGGTGCGCGATGCGGCCTTCTTTGAGCCGGCGAACGACCTCGGCGGCGATGAAGGCGCCGACCCGGTCGTCGAATGCCTTGCCGCAGGCGATCATTGTCGATCCTGCGGGTTTTTCATCACCTCCGCCCTCGGGCTTGCGGTAGACGTTCTTCGTGATGGTATAGAAGGGTGAGTCGGGCACCGCGGGGTCGCCGATGCGCACCCCCATGTCGCGGGCCTCCCTCTCATTGGAGCAGCCGATGTCGATGAACATCTTGTCGCGCGTGACGACCTTTGCGCGCTCTTCGGGCGGCAGGATGTGCGGCGGCTTTGCCGCGATGACGCCGATCACGATGCCCCTGGACGTGCGGATGCGCACCTTCTGCCCGAGCAGAATCTGGTCGAACCACCCCCCGAGCGTGTTGAAGGTGAGAAAGCCGTGCGCATTCACGCCGCTCACGATGAAACCGACTTCGTCGACGTGACCGGGAAGAAGGACGACCGGGTGCGCGGCGCTGCCGGCGGCGCTGAAATGCAGGGAACCCAGCTTGTCGTTTCCGATCTCGTCGGCAAAAGGCTGCACCCATGCCTTCATGAGTGAGACCGGGTCCCGTTCGAAACCGGAAGGACCGAAGCTTTCGGAGAGATTTTTGAGAAAATCCAGTGCGCGCGCTTCCATGGAGGTGAGTCTCCTGCGCCCACACTATGCGCGCGTCCGGAGCCTTGTCAAGAAGAGGGTTTGGCGCTAGCATGGTGTGTGACCGAAAAGCTGTACTACGAAGACGCATCGACGCTCGATTTCGAAGCCGTGGTGGTCGGCACACAGACGTACGACGGCCGCACGGAAGTGGAGCTGGACAGAACTGCATTCTATCCCGGCGGCGGGGGCCAGCCCTGCGACGTCGGGACACTGGACGGCGCGAGGGTCGTCGAAACGGCCTGGCGCGGGGAGAGCATCGTGCACGTGATGGAGACCGGCGTCGACTCCGCGACTGTCGGAAGCGCGGTGCGCGGCTCCGTGGATCCCGCGCATCGACGCGCCTTCATGGTCCAGCATACCGGGCAGCACATCTTCTCCCAGGCCCTGGTGCAGGCGGGAAAGCTCGAGACGGTCTCCGTGCATTTCGGGGAGGAGGAGACGACGATCGAGCTGCGCGCGGAGGAGGTGCCCGCCACGGTGCTCGCGGAGGCGGAGCGGATCGCCAACGGCGTGGTCACGGACAATCGGCGGGTCCTGCTCCACGAGGTGGACCGGGCGGAAGCGTCGCGCTTCCCGCTGCGGCGCACGCCGCCGGACGAGCAGCGCCTGCGCATCGTGGAGGTCGAATCCTTCGATTGGGCAGCCTGCGGCGGCGTCCACGTCGCGCGCTCGGGGGAGGTCGGCCTCATCAAGGCGATATCACAGGAAAAGATACGAGGGCGCACGCGCATCCACCTCCTCATCGGCGCACGCGCGTTCGACGACTATAGGCGCAAGATCAGCCTGTGCCAGGCGCTGGGCCGCGCGCTCACCTGCGGCGAGGAGTCCATCGAGCAGAGGGTGACGGAGCTGATCGCGTGCGAACGCGAAGAAAGCCGCGAGCTGCGCCGTCTCCGCGTCGCGCAGGCTGCCGCGGACGCCGACGATTCGGTGTCTGCCGCCCCGTGCATCGGCGCCGTGCCCTGCGTCCGCCGGCTGTTCAATGCCGCGGGCGGAGAATACCTCAAAGCATTCGTGGAGAAGGCGCTGGACGCCCCGGGCCGCGTGGTCATCGCCATCGACCGACTGGATTCCTCCTACCAATGGATCATCGGGCATTCACTCGGCGACAGCCTCGACTTGCGGAAGATCGTGCCCGGGCTCCTGGCCGCGGCCGATGCCAGGGGCGGCGGGAGCCCGTCCCGCATGCAGGGCGTCGGCGCGCGCGCGGATGACGCGGCGCGGCTTGCGGACGCGGTGGAAGCGGAGCTGGGCCGCCTGTTCCGGGGAGGCACGCCGTGAAGATCCACATCCGCTACAATTCACCGGTTATCCTCACCTTCGCTTTCCTGTGCGCCATCGTCCTGCTCATCGATGAGCTCACCGGCGGCGTCTTCATCCGCACGTTCTTCATGTTGACGCCCACGTTCGATCCCCGTTCCTTCCTGGCGTGGATGCGCCTGTTCACCTACGTGATCGGCCACCAGAACTGGACGCACCTCATCAGCAATTTCTCCTTCATCCTCCTCATCGGACCTGTTCTGGAAGAGAAGTACGGATCGCTTCCCCTCCTTGCCATGATGGTCGTGACCGCCCTTGCCACGGCGTTCCTTAATCTCATCCTCGTGCACACGGGACTCTACGGGGCGAGTGGCATCGTGTTCATGCTGATCCTGTTGAGCTCGTTCACCAACATCCGCCAGGGGGAGATCCCCATCACATTCGTGCTTATCGTCGCCCTGTACCTGGTGCGGGAGTTCGTCAACGCGCTTACCCCCGACACGATCTCGCAGCTCGCGCACATCGCGGGCGGGCTCACCGGCGGCATCTTCGGATTCATCTTTGCGCGCGCAAAGAAACCCGTTCTGCCGGATGCAACCCCGGCGAAAAAGGAGTAAATCATGCGGCGATTCCTCGCGCCAATTCTCACACTGGCCCTCATGGCGCCCTGCGCCGCCCTCGCGCAGAGCGCTGAAAAGGACGTGAATGTCCCCGTCTCCAGCCTCGTGCTTTTCACGAGCGGCGTCGGCTATTTCCAGCACGACGGCACCGTGGACGGCAACGCGCGCATGGAGCTCACGTTCTCCGCCGGCCAGATCAACGACCTCCTGAAAAGTCTCGTGCTCCGCGACCTTGACGGAGGGTCGATCACGAGCGTCACCTATTCCTCCCGGGACCCCATCACGCGGACGCTCAAGGGCTTCTCCATCGATCTCACGGAGAACCCGACGCTCGCGAGCCTTCTCACGCAGACCCGTGGTGAGGCGGTGGAGGTGACGATGACCGGCGGCAACAGCATGAGCGGCGCGATCATCGGGGTCGAGCAGAGACCGGTCAATGCGGGGCCGAAGGGGGAGATCGCCGGGGACTTCCTGACGCTCAACACCGACAAGGGAGTCACGAGCATCGCGCTCATGGACGTGCAGGGCATCAGGTTCCTCCGCAAGGAGGTGCAGGATGATCTCGCGCAGGCGCTGCAGGTCCTGTCGTCCAGCCACGGCATCGAAAAAAAGAAGGTCGTGCTCCATTTCGCCGGCACGGGCAAACGGAGGGTCCGCATCGGCTACATCCTGGAATCGCCGGTCTGGAAAACCAGTTACCGCCTTGTGCTCGGCGACACGGGCCAGCATCTCCTCCAGGGCTGGGCGCTTGTGGAAAACACCTCCGACAACGACTGGTCCAATGTCGGCCTCACGCTCGTCTCGGGCCGGCCGATCACCTTCACCATGGATCTCTACCAGCCCCTCTACGTGCAGAGGCCCGAGGTGCAGCTCGAGCTGTACCAGTCCCTGATGCCGAAGACCAACCAGATGGCAATGGACGAGGCCGCATCCGCCGACGCGGCGGTTGCTGAAGATCAGGCGCCGTCCGAGGCACCCATGCCGTCGACAAAAACAGCGGCCCCGTCACCCGCACAACTTTCCCTGGCGGGAGCGGCCCGCGCAGCGGCGCAGGCGCCGGATTTCTCCGTCTCACAGGGCGTGGCGGCTGCCGCGCGTGGTGGACAAGTCGGCGAGCTCTTCCAATACGTCATCGACAAGGCCGTCACGCTGCCCCGGCAGCAATCCGCGATGCTTCCCATTCTCAACCAGCAGGTCACCGGGGAGCGCTATTCCCTGTACAACGAATCGACCGAACCCCAGCATCCGCTGAACGCCGTCATGGTGAAGAACGCCTCCAGCCTGCACCTCATGCAGGGACCGATCACCGTCTTCGACGGGGGCACCTACGCCGGGGACGCGCAGATCACCGACATGGCGCCTGGGGCGCAGCAGCTCGTCACCTACGCGCTCGATCTGGACACCGAGATCGCCCCGACCCAGGGGCCGGCCCCGGTCACGCTCGTATCGGTGAAGATAAGCAAGGGCGTGTTTTTCTATTCCAGCAAGGCGCAGCAGGAACGAGACTACGCCATCGTCAACAGGGGAACGAAGAGCCGGAACGTGCTCATCGAGCACCCCTACCAGCCTGAATGGACCCTCGCCGCTCCCAAGGAGGCGCTGGAGCGCACCCGCGACTCGTACCGGTTTGCCGTTCCCGTCGCCGCCGGCAAGAACGCGACCCTTGCGGTCATCGAGACGCGCATCGTGGACCAGAGCGTCGCGCTTTCGAGCATGGGAGCCGACCAGGTGGCGGTGTATCTCAGGAGCACGGTCGTGAGCCAGGCGGTGAAAAACGCGCTGCAGAAGCTCGTCGATCTCCAGCAGAAGATTTCCGATACGACAATCCAGCGTGAGGGCAAGGAAAAGAGGGTGAGTGAGATCGCTTCCGACCAGTCGCGGATCCGCCAGAACATGGGAGAGCTGTCGCAGAGCTCGGATCTCTACAAACGCTACGTGAAAAGCTTGAGCGAAGAAGAGGACGAGCTGGGCAAGCTCCGCGACGACATTGCAAAGCTGCGTGACCTGGAGGCCAGCCAGCGTCGCGATGCAAGCACATTCGTCTCGTCCCTCGACGTGTCCTAGGAGCGCGATGGCTCCTGTTTCCAGTACGCATCCACAGTGATGGTGGAGCGGAAGCGCTTCTTGAAAAAGAGGATGCCCGCGACGCCTTCCACGAGCACGTCGTGGAGGAAGCCCTCCCCTGCCGGTCCGATGGCGTAGTGCATCGTCGTGGTGAGGGAAAAAACCCCGCGCGGCAGGCGCGAGGTGGTGGAGCTCACTTCGACAGGCGCCCCGGTGCCCTCGTCCAGCCAGGCGGTGCCCGTGATCACTGCCCCGTCAATTTTCCTCATCGTGAAGTCGTATCCCACGCAGGACCGACCCGCCTTCAGCGCCTTCTCGGGGCGCGGTACGGCGCGCACGGAAGCCTGCACGACCGGGTCGAGCGGATTGTCACCCATGGAGAACGGCGCTGCCTTGCGCTTCTTCTGATTCTCCTGCTCCCTGGCCGTCGTGTCGGTGCCGTTGTGCGACGCACCGACCACATCGAGTGCAACCCCGCCGGCAGGCGTGCGGGACAGGTGATAGCTCACCTGCCATTTTTCCTGCGCGGCCCCCTTGTCATCCACGGTTTCAAGGCTGAACTCCGCGCGGCCCGGCACCCAGTCCCGGCTGATCCGTTCGATGTCGACGGCCTTCGCCCAGAGCGTGTCCAGCGCGAACGAGGGCAGTGCAGAAATGAGCAGGGAAACGATGCAGACCGTGACCGCTCTTGCGCGCATGTTGCAAAGGACAAGATACCCCGGACGCCTCACCGCGAGAAGGGACGTGGTCTGGCGCAAATGCCTGCTTTGAAGGATGCTCTCCCCGTGAATCGCCGGTCATCTCCTGGGAGGGGCCTTGCGCTGGCCGCGCTCGCCCTGGGTCTCGCAGCGTGCGGTCAACGGACGCCCGGTGCCCCGTCGCATCTTGCCGTCTGGTGGTGGGGCGAGCAGGAGGCCCCCGGGGCACAGAGCTGGATGGCGGAGACGGTGGAGAAGTATCAGTCTGCCCATCCTGACGTGCGCATCGAGACGAGGCTCCAGTCCACCGACTCACTCGAGACGGCTTTCCACGCGGCCGCCGCGGCGCGGCACGGGCCCGACATCCAGTCGCTCTGGGCCGGGCTCTGGACGCTCCAGGAGGCGTGGGAAGACGCCCTCGTTCCCACGAGCAGCCTGATGCCCGAATCGGAATACCGGCACTATATCGGCAATGACCAGCGCCGTTTCGAAGGCAAGGTGTGGGGCGTCGGGCTCTACCTCTCCGGCACCTCGATTGCTTTCAACAAGGACCTCTTTGAAAAGGCCGGTCTTGATCCCGACGGAGACTATTCGACATGGCCTGCCTTCCTCGCAGCCTGCGCGCAGCTCACGCGCGCAGGAATCACGCCGCTCGCCGGCGGGCTTGCCGACGGATGGCTCGCCGGACGGCTCTGGCAGCTCCTCGGCCGGCAGACGCTGGATTCCGCGGCGGATATGATGCAGGCAATGACAGGCGCGGCAAAGTTAACCGACGCGCGGTATGCCGCGTGGTGGTCAAAACTGGCCGAGCTGAAAAGCAAGGGCTGTTGGAACGGCGACATCGGAACCATCGACTACCAGCAGGCGCAAGGTCTGTTCCTGAGAGGCCAGGCGGCGATGATCGTGGCGAATGATACCTCGTATCCCGATTGGATCAGGCAGGTGGGAAAGGACAAGATCGGAGTCATGCGCGTGCCCGTCTACGGCAGCGGCAGGCTCGCGCACACGTACGCCGTGACGACGCCGGGGCTGTGCATCACGTCATGGTCGAAAGCCCGCACGCAGGCTGCCGACTTCCTGAGATTCATGCATACGGCGGAACGCCTCCAGGCATGGTACGCGGCGACGGGCCTCTTTCCGGCGGACGACCGCTTCGATGCAGCCGTGATCGCGCTGCCGCAGATGAGGCAGGTTTTCACCTGGATAAAGCAAGGCCCCGGTCCAGACCTGGAAGACTTCATCCCCCCGTCAGTCGACGAACAGCTTGTCACCGCCTGCAGGCTCCTTTTCGCGGGGACGATGGATGCGGCGCAGTGCGCCCGGCAGCTGGATATGGCGGCAGCCGCGTGGCGGGCGGAAAACCCGCGGCAGATGGAAAACTACCGAAAGTGGATTGCGCGATAGCGCCGCGAAAAGGCCCGGTCCGCTCCGCGCTCCTGCTTGTTTTCGCGGCGGGCGTGGTGTTCTTATCCCTCTCCCAATGCACGTCTCTCCCGCCCGACATCTTCTACCCGTCCGACATCTTCTATCCGTCCACGGCTCTCACGCTCACCTGGAAGAACGGCACCACGACGGTTGCCCGGGGCGCCAGCATAACCGTCCAGGACTTCCCCGTCCGCTGGCCCGTGGGTGACGGCAGGCAGCGCGTGGGATTCATCTCCCAGGGCTACGGCCCGACAACCGACCCGACCACAGGGGCAAAGGGATTTCATGACGGGCTGGATATCGCCGTGCGGTTGGGCACACCCGTCCTTGCGGCGGGGGCGGGAACGGTCACCGAAGCCGGGTTCAGTCGAAGTCTCGGGGAATTCGTGACCGTGGCCCACAGGAGCGGATTCACAACGCTGTATGGTCATATGCAGATGAATATCAGCGTGGAAAAAGGCGATACCGTCGCGGCGGGACAGCAGATCGGAATGGTGGGCGTGACAGGGATCAGCACGGGACCCCACCTGCATTTCCAGGTCGAGCTCGCGGGCCGCACCATCGATCCCCTGGAGATCCTCGATGGCACGCTCAATGCGGCAGAGACGGGCGCATTCGCCCACGGAGCAGAGCTGCGGCCATTTTGACCAGCAGTTCTCATTTTGGACCTTCCTGAGGTCTGGAACAGGTATGCACACTTTGAAAACGGCCGTGTATCATGGGACAAAATGAGAACTGCATCATTTAGTCACCATACTGAGAATTGCTGCCATTTTGACACCGCCTCTTCTCCCGTGCTACACCGTGCACCATGGTCTTCAAGCTGATCGCCTGCGAGGTTTTTTATCGCGAGGTCTGTCTCTGCGTGGCGGCAACACAACACAGGGTCGACATCGAGTTTACGGAAAAGAATGCCCACGAGAAGAGCGATCTGCTCAGGACGCAGATCCAGGCGAAGATCGACGCGGCAGAGTCAGGGGACATCGCCTATGATGCCATCCTTCTCGGATTCGGTCTCTGCGGGAACGGCGTGCGCGGCATCGGCGCGAAGAAGACCCGGCTCGTCCTGCCGCGCGCCCACGATTGCTGCACGATTTTCCTCGGCTCCCGCATCGCATTCAAGGAGCACTTTTCAGACAACCCCAGTCTCCCCTTTTCCTCCGTCGGGTACATGGAGCGGGGAACGTCGTGGATCCACGATGCGAACACGGTTTCCGTGCCGGGGCTGGACAAGAGCTACGAGCAGTACGTCGCGCAGTATGGCGAGGAGAATGCCGCGTTCATCATGGAAACGCTCACGGCCTCCAACAAGGCGGCCCTTTCAGAAACGAGTGACACCCGGGTCGTCTTCGTCGAGGTTCCCGAGCTCGCCCACCTGGGTTTTGCCGCCCGGGCGCGGGCGGAGGCGGAGAAGGCCGGCAAGCGTTTCGTCCTGCTTCCGGGAGACATGCGGCTGATACGCGGCCTCGTCAATGGCGACTGGAGCGACGAGGAGTACCTGGTGGTGCCTCCCGGCAGCCGGATCGGCGGCGTGTACGACTGGGACAGAATCGTCAAGGCGGAGGGACGGGCATGAAAGAGCAGACAACGGGACATTTCGTCGGTGCGATACTCGGGAACGTCTTCGGCATCCTCCTGTTCAACTCGGTGCTGCTCTGGCGCACCTATACGCGGGGGGTGATCCTGGACACCTGGATCGACATCCTCTGGGCGACCAATCTCTCCCTGGGCATCCAGATGCTCGGCAATCTCCTGCTCGCTTTCTATCGGCCGCCGAGATTCTACGCCCTCATGCGTGCGCTCTTCGCCGCGGCCTCGCTGCTCTCCGTCATCGTTTTTTACATCGTGTTCCCCCTGGATTTTTCCGGGATTGTGGGCGCCTGGTTGAATACCCTTCTGAAGGTCCTGCTCTTCGTCTCCATGGCGGTGGCAATGATCACCGCCATCGTCCACCTCGTCCGTTTCATCGCCGGACCGGGGCACGGTGAGAAGCGCGCCGCCGCTCATCGCCCCTGAGGCGCCGATGAGATGACCGCAGCGGAACGCGGCGCCAGGCTGAACGAGAGCCTCCCCCCCGTGACGCGAATGGCCCGGCCGGGATCCATGAGATCGTGCATCGCCCCGTCGGGCAGGGGGGATGCATCGAGTGAGAATGCCGCCGCGCGGGTGTCATTGTTCAACGCGACGATCACCGTCTCCTCCCGGCACCAGCGCGCGAAAGCGAATTGCAGTGAAGCAACATGGATCTGGCGATAGTCCCCGGTCAGGAGTGCCGGGCTCGCGCGTCGGATCAGGGCCAGCCTGCCTATTGCTTCCTCCAGCCCGGGCAGTGTGCCCGCCCCCTCGGCGTCGGCAAGCGAAAGGCGGGGCCGCAGGTTTCGGTCAGTAGCGTCCTTTGTCGCCTGGATTCCCCATTCGCTGCCGTAATAGACCGAAGGGACGCCCGGCATGGTGAAGAGGATGCTGTAGAGCGGCAGCAGCTGCGCCGGGTCCTTGACCAAGCTGGCCACCCGGCTCACGTCGTGGTTGTCGGCGAAGTTGTACAGGGGCAGGCCGCGGTAAAGGCCCTGCGGACCGAACTGACGATTGAGCGACCATGCAATCTCGAAATAGTTCTGCTCCGCGTGGCTTGAATACAGGCCCTTGTAGCACTCGTAATTCGTGACTGAATCCAGCAGCCCCGGCGCGGCCCAGCGGCGGTAGTCTCCATGGATGATTTCTCCGAGGAGCCAGAAGTCCGCCCGCCGCGCGCGGCAGAAGGAGCCCAGCAGGCGCAGAAAGTCGAGGTCCAGGCAATCCGCCGCGTCCAGGCGCAGCCCGTCGATCCCGAACTGGTCCATCCACTGCGCTGTGGCGGAGAACAGGTGATCCCTGACGGCAGGGTTGCGCACGTCAAGCTTCACAAGGTCGTCGTGCCCATGCCATCCCTCGTAGGTGAATGCGTCGCCGCGCGGGCTCGCGCGCTGGAAATCTACCCCGGCGAACCAATCCAGATACCGCGATGCCCTGCCCTTCTCCTGGAGATCGCAAAACCCGGGAAAACCCCTGCCGACATGATTGAACACGGCATCCAGCACGACCTTCAGACCAAGCTCGTGCGCCCGCGCGCAGACGCGCGCGAATGCGTCGTTCGTTCCCAGCCGCCGATCGACGACAGAGTAGTTCACGGTATCGTAGCCATGAGAGAGGGATTCGAAGATCGGACCGATGTAGAGTGCATTCGCCCCGAGGAAATGGGCATGATCCAGCCAGGGGAGAAGCTCATCGAGCCGGTTTGCAGGGGGGGACGAGAGGTCGTTCTGCGCGGGGGCTCCGCAGAGCCCCAGCGGGTAGATCTGGTAGAAGACGGATTCGTTTGCCCAGTGGCTCATGGTGTTTCCTTTCTGTACCTACCGTTCGGTAAACAAGAGATCATGAATAGATGCCGTGCTCGAAATAGTGGACGCTGCGTTGCACAAGCGCGTCGTCCAGGGAAAGGTAGCCGTTCAGGGCCAGCCCGATGCAGTTGTTGATCATGCCGATGAAGGACGCCGCGTACAGCAGGTGCCGCCCCTTCATATTCCCGTGATCGCGCGCGGCGCGGGTGAACAGGTCCCGCAGCGTCGCGAACTGGCCGTCGTTGAGCGCCGCGACCTCACGGTGGCCCTCGCTGTCGGGTGGCGCGAAGAAGAGCGACAGCCGAAGGCGCATGAATATGGGGTTTTCCCGCGCAAAGCTGAAGCAGCCCGCCGCGATCTTCCGCAGTGTCAGGGGAAGATCCCCCCGATACTCCCCCGCGGCCGCCATCGCGGCGACAAGCCCCTGCTCCCGCGAGCCCAGGGCGGCGTGGAGCAGACCCTGCTTGCTGCCGAACCAGTGGTAGAGCGTCGGCTTGGTCACACCGGCCGCGTCCACGATCTCCTGCACGCCCACCGCGTCATAGCCGCGGGCGGCAAAGAGCTCCAGGGCGCGATCGATGAGGATCGACTTGCTGTCCATGGGCACAAACTATACTGATCGGTATACGCAAGGTCAAGCGGCCCGCGGTCCGGATTGATAGGGGGCAGGGGAGTCGAACCCCTGACAGGCCTGGACGGAGGATCGTGACCTTTTATGGTCATTGTGACCCCCCTCACCTTCCCCCTGGATCAAGCCGCGTCTCCCGTCGTCCGACATTGAAAGAGACGGAGAACACAAGTGTCGGAAGCAGCGCTCGAATCCCTTACCAATGAATATACACGCGATGCGGAGATTCTGAAGCTCCTCGGAGAGCTGCGGGAGGTGTTCGAGAACCACTTCGACCGCACGTGGTTCTCCCTCATCATCGACGGCATGCCCATCGACTTCCGCACCGTGCGCGACATCCGCGAGATGGTTTCCCTCACCTCGCTCTACCCGGGCGAGGAAAGGCAGCTCCTCCAGGGGGTTTCCGAGCTGGAGACATTCTGCCGGACCGTGAAAAGCTTTCTCCTCCCCGTCCTCAAGGAGCGCCTGGGCATCTCGTGGCTGTTCCCCCAGAAGCGCGTCCGCGATGCGCAGCAGTACATCGTGCGCAAGTTCGTCTGCTTCACATTCCCCTACAACCTCGAGAGATTGCGCCGCCTCACGCTGAAGCTGAAGCTTTGCCTCCTCCTCCACTATCCCGCGCTTCGCTAAGGTGGTACATTCGTCTCCGATGGGTGACACGGCTGTACGCCGTCGGCACGCGCCCCGACCCGCTCGCGAACCCCTGATGGATTTCAAGAGCGCTCACGCCCTGGGAGAACGCCTCGTTCTTGGCCTGGAAGCGGTGATACGCGGCAAGTCCACCGTGCTCGGGTACCTCGTGGCGGGATTGCTCGCCGGCGGCCACGTGCTGATCGAGGACGTTCCGGGCCTGGGAAAGACCACCCTGGCGAAAACCGTGGCGCGTCTCATCTCGCGCACCCGCAAGGGAGACGCGGTGGTCTTCCGCCGCATCCAGTTCACCCCCGACCTCCTTCCGTACGACATCACCGGCGTCGATGTCTTCGACCCCGGTACGCGGAAGTTCGTCTTCACCCCGGGCCCGGTCTTCACGAATGTGCTGCTTGCCGACGAAATCAACCGTACGACGCCCAAGGTCCAGTCCGCGCTCCTGGAGGTCATGGCGGAAGGTCAGGTCACCGTGGGGAACACCACCTACCCGATGGACCCCTTCTTCTTCGTGATCGCGACGCAGAACCCCGTGGAGATGGAGGGGGTCTACCCATTGCCCCTCGCGCAGATCGACCGATTCCTCATGAAGCTGCGCATCGGCTACCCCGATACGGAGGTGGAGGTGGGTATCGTCCGCGACGATCCTTCTGCGACGATCATGCCGACGGTGAAGGCGGTCTGTGGGAAGGACGAGATCCTGGCCGCGCGCCGGCGCGTGGATGCCGTTTACTGCGATGAGAAGCTCATGCGGGTCGCGGTAGGCATCGCGGCGGCCACGCGGTCGCACCCGGGCATCAGCCTGGGTGCATCCCCCCGCGGCAGCCTCATGCTCGTGCGCGCGGCGCGGGCATTCGCCCTCCTGTCCGGCCGCGAGTACGTCATCGACCAGGACCTCGTCGACCTCGCGCCGATTGTCATTGCGCACCGCCTCCGTCTGAAGGATACGCGGACCGATGCGGTGGCCCTGGTGCGGGAGATCTGCATGTCAGAGTTGTCCCACCTTTCCTACTAGGCGGAGCCTGGGTCATGGCCCGTATCCGCCTGGCCGGCGTCGGCGGCATCATCCGCGCGGTCTTTCCCCTGACGCTCCGCGGCCTCTGCCTCCTTCTCCTCTCCGCGGCGATCCTGGCCGTCGGTGTCGTGCGCGCGGACCTCGCCGCGCTCTTCTGGGGATCGAGCTTCCTCCTCTTCACGATCTACAGCCTGCTCGTGGGCCACGTCTTTCGTCTTTCCCTGCGCCGCCGCCGCAACCGCGCACCCGACTTTCTCTCCTGCGTTCTCCCGGCGAATGGCCTGCCGCGCGGGGAATTGGCGCAGGCGAGCGTTTCCGTCCGCCTGCCCCGCGCGTTCCCGCCGGGCTTCTCCGTGCGGCTCTCCCTGCCCCTGGCCTGGCACGAGCGGAGCATCGACACCGTGCGCGTCAAGCTTTCTCCCGGTGAGAATCGCCCCACCGTCGAGTTTCAGCCGCCGCACCGCGGGGTGTTCGCAAGCCAGGCGGCCGTGCTCGAAGCGCGGGACCTGCTGGGCTTCACGTCCCACCGGCTTGCCGTCCCGCAGCAGGAATCCCTCACCGTCTTTCCCGCCGTGCGAAAGGTCGACCCGGCGCAGCTCGTGCTGGAGCAGGCCGACGAGGCCGCCCTCAGCGCGCGGCGCAGGCGGAGCGAGGAGCTCCTGGAGGCGCGCAAGTACTATCCCGGTGACGACGTGCGGCGGTTGAACTGGAAGGTATACGCGCACACCGACGAGCTGTTCCTGCGCATCGGCGAGGAGGTGCCGCCGCCGGAGTCCCGGGTGCTTTTCGTTCTCGACCTGTCGCCGAATGCGCACGTGCCGGCCTCTGCGCGCGCCGACTACCTGGACCGGCTCGTGGAATCGTGCACGGCTTCCATGACGGCCCTTACCGCCAGAGGCCTCGACGTCATGCTGTCCCTCCCGGGCGCGCGCGAGTGCCGTGCCTATTCCGATGAATCGCGCGATGCCCTCATGGCCGCCCTTGCCGATGCATGGTGGACGGACGCCCCCTGGACCCCCGATCTTCCCCGCAGGGGCATGCACGTGGCGGTCTGGTCATCCCCGGACTCGCCGGGGCTTCCGCGGATCATGGCGACGGTGAGGGAAAAAGGATGGGGCGCGAGCCTCTTCCTGCAGGGGCTCCCCGGCCCGCCGGCATCTCCGCGGCCGACCCTGCGCTCTTTGTTTTTCATTCCGAAAGACAAAGCTGAAGACCGCGGACCGGCCGCCGTGCGAAAAAAGGAACGTGAAGCATTCCAGGCTCTCCTTGATCGGGACCTGGCGCGCTACAATAGCTCGGAGTGGAAGGTGCGTCATGCCGCGGAGGTCTGAAACAGGGCGCGCGCTGGCGCTTTTCCTCCTGCGCAGCCTCGTGCTCTATTTCCTCCTGGTCAATGTCTTCCTCCAACTGAGCGATCAGCTCGATCTCCCGTTCCAGAGCGCCGCCTTCCTTCTCGCGGTGCTCGCGGCGCTCGCAATGGAAAAAAGCCGCCTGCGCTTCCTGCCATCCCTCGTCGTGGCGGCGCTGCTCCCGTTCGCTCTCCGCGCGCTTTTCTTCCTTGTCTTCCGCATGCAGCGCGCGGTGGTCGCCGCACCCGCAACCGACTTCCTCTTCTTCTACTTCGACAAGGACTTCCCGCCCGCCCTCGTGGGCTACGGGATTGCATGGCTCTTCACATTCCTTGCCCTGCGGCATCGGCGCTTTGTGATCGTGGAGGCGGCGCTCAACGCGATCCTCCTCATCCTCGTGTTCTGGACCCAGGCGGGATACAAGCTCACCGTGTACCCCCACCCGTCGTACTTCGCATGGGTCCTCTCGATGTTTGTCCTGGCGGAATTCTTTGTCCTCCTGCTGGCGGGCATACCGCTGCGCCGTGACAACCACACGCGCGCGGATGGGGAGCGGGTCGATGCGCGGGCGGTCGTGAGCTTCTCCTGGATACTCGTGCCGCTGCTGCTCGTATTCTTCCTCTTCCTTCTCAGCCGCTACGGTGAAGGAGCCGTGAAAGCCGGCGGCGGCCTGATGAAGCCTACGCTCTTCCGTTTCGATTTCGCCCCGTACGTGCGCCTGGAAAGCGAGATCCGCACCTCTGACCAGGCAGTCATGCTGTTCCGCACGGAGGGAAAGGCCGAACGTTATCTCCTGCGTCGTTTCGTGCTCTCGGGCTATGCCGCCAACCAGGGCTTCTTCATGGATAAGAGCCCTGACACTGAGGAGTATCCGACTGTCGTTCCGGACGCCACCGAGATTTTCCGCGATCCGGGCTTCCGCGACCGGGACGCGGTAAGCCAGGAGTACTACTTCCTGACCCTCGATCCCTCCTCCCTCATCTCCCTGAACTACCCGGTGCGCGTCACGCCGCTTCAGAACTGGAAATCATCCTCCTTCCTCCGCGTCTACCGCGTCGATTCGCGGGTCATGCGCTCCCCCGCCGGGCCGCGTCGCATCACCGCGCAGCCGGACATGCCGGGCCAGGACCTCGCGTTCTACACGCGTTCGGGTGACGACGCCGAGATCGCCGCCCTGGCGCAGCAGATCACGAAGGGGTTGACCGGCTACTACGAAAAGGCCGCCGCAGTGGAGGCGTACCTGAAGACCAACTATCTCTATTCACTGAAACCGGGAATCGCGGAAGACGGCAATCAGCTCCATCACTTCCTCTTCGTCTCAAAGAAGGGCTACTGCTCCTACTTCGCATTCGCCATGGCCCTCATGTGCCGCAGCCTCGGGATCCCCGCGCGCGTGGCAGTGGGCTTCTACGTCGACCCGCAGTCCGAGGTCCTCAACTTCTACGAGGTCCGCGCCTTCCAGGCTCATGCGTGGGTGGAAGTGAGCTTCGGAGACCTGGGGTGGGTGGAGTTCGATCCCACGTCGTCGAATCTCGCCCCCGGAGAGGACTTCACTCCTCCGCCGGCTCCCGATCGGGACCTGATGGCGCGCCTGATCGCGGAGATCGTGAAGAACCAGACGGACGTGGAAGACCTTGCGAGGCCGACGCCGACCGCGCTCGGAACCGCATCCTCGATCGGGCAGGAGATCGCGCGAATCGCTCTCCTTGTCGCGCGCCTGTGGTACGTCGTCCTTCCCGCGCTCTTCGCCCTTTTCCTCTTCTGCGCGAAGCTCCTTCCGTCTCTTCCGGGTCTTCTCTCCCGCCATCCCCGGCGGCGCATGAAATCCCTCTATTCCCTCGCCATGGTGCGGCTCACCGGCGTGGGCTACGGACGGAAGCCTGTCGAGTCGCCGCTGGAGCACGCGGAAAGGGTGCGCGCGACCCACACGATCGATCTTGCCCCCGTGGTGCAGTCGTACCTGAAGGCGTCCTTTGCGGACCAGTTCGATGCCGCGGATCTTGCCGCGGCGCGCGCGCGCCTCTCCGCCTTCGATGTGCAGTGGCGGAAAAGTGTTCCCGCCGCGCGCAGGATTCTTGGCATCGTGAACCCCGTCGGCGCGCCGGCGCGTCGCGTGTGAGCATGCGCGCCCGGATCCTCGGCACCCTGACCCTCTGCCTTCTGTGCTGCCCCGTCCATGCCTTCGGCCAGGCGCAGCAGGGCGACACGCTGGAAAGTCTCACGTCACGGGCGCAGGACGCCATCACGCAGAACGCGTTCGAATCTGCCGTGAAGCTCCTCACCGAGGCGAAGACGAAATACCCGTCATCGCCGAAGGCCAGCCTCGCGCTGGGCGACCTGTACTACGACAAGGAGCTTTACCCCCTGGCGCTCGCCGAGTACAAGGAGGCGGAGAAAAGAGGAGCGACCGACTACGCGACGCTCACGCAGATCTCCCGCAGCTACGGCAAGCTCAACCAGGACCTGAGCTCCATCGACTACCTCACGCGCATTCTCCAGCAGTACCCCGACAGCGCGGAGACGATCGACGACCTGGGCTGGATGTATTTCAAGACGCAGCAGCTGGACAAGGGGGAAAAGGCCCTCCTGCAGGGCATGAAGAAGCTGGGCCTGCAGCGGGGCATGGCGATGACGCTGGGCACGGTCTATTCCGGCATGAACCGCTACGACCAGTCCCGTGACTACTACATGAAGTCATTGAATGAAGCGCTCCATGCAGGCGACCACGATTTCGCCGCCATCGCCTACTACAACCTCTCCCTCCTCGAGCACAACTTTTTCCACTTCAACTCCGCGCTGCGCTTCACGGATGAATCGATTGCGATGGAGGACCGCCCCTCGGGTCACCTTGCCCGCGGAGAGCTGTTCCAGTCGCGGATGGACTTCGGCTCCGCCCAGCAGGAGTACCAGGACGCGTACGCGAAGGACACCACGCCCCTGTCCAAGGNNTTCCAGTCGCGGATGGATTTCCCGGCGGCGGAGCAGGAATACCTGTCGGCGTACGCAAAGGACACCACGCCGCTTTCGAAGGTGAATCTCGGCATCCTGTACCAGAAGTTCGGCAGGCTCGATCTCGCGCGCAGCTACGGCGAGCAGGTGCTGGGATCCAAGGACATGGCGTGGCTCTTATACTACGGCACCGACGTCACCCGCCACCTCAAGGACCTCCACGAGCTGCTCGCGGGTGTGGAAAAGGGCCTCTCGATCCGGGAGGCCCGCCGACCGACCACGGGATTGGTGGACCGGGTCGGTGCCCTCATCGAATCCCTGCGGCATCGCCTGCT
>PMDT01000239.1 GCA_003154555.1 Spirochaetaceae bacterium | reverse complement strand
GCGGGGTACTCCACGCGTGGGCGGCGGTCGTTCCGTCCACGCGGGTGAGGAGCGGGCTGATTCGCCGAAACGACGATCGCCGTCCTCGGCCCACCGCCGCGCCGGCTTCGACAACTACCTTTTCGTACCATCAACGCTTCATTGTCACAAATTTGTAGGAATAGATTCAAGCGGGCAATCATATCGTGTCTTTCACTTTTCCTTTCTCCACAGGCATTTAGAGACCACGAATTGGCTCGCAAGGATTGGCACGCATCTTGCTTCAATAGACGCATATTCATTTCTCGGGCAGTCATTGTTTGTAAGGGCACCGTGAAATGAAGACGTCGCATGCGCGACTGGCGATCGCACGTGCGATCCCAACCTTCTGGGCAAAGGAGATACGTGTCATGGCTGATATTACAGTGAGCTCCCCTCTTGTGAAGCCCAAGCTCGGAATGATGGGCGCCANNTGCAGGCGGCAGCCACGGCGCCAAGCGGCGCGTCGGTTGCGTCCGACATCTGGGCGGGCATCGTCGTGGCGCTGGTTCTCGCTTTTCTCACAGCAATCTCGTACTCGCAGCTCGCGAAGCTGTATCCCGAGGCGGGATTCGCCGGGGCGGTGTATTTTGCGGAAAAGGCCTTTCTCGAACGATCCGGTGCCAGGAGAGGCGCACCGAGCTCGATGGCCCGGATGGCAAAGCTCAGCACGGGCTGGGCGGCGCACCTGTTCTATTGGGTCTATCCGGGAGTAATGGTCGCCTTTATGGCGACCCTGATCAGCTATATTTACAACCAGTTCACGGGGAAGAGTCTTTCCGTCCTCGAGCTGACTCTTATCGGGGTCATTTTCGCGATCGTGACGGGCTACATAGCTTATAGAGGGATTACGGGCTCGACTTTCACCTCGATTGTCATCAACGTCATCCAGTGGGGCACGCTCGTCATTTTCAGCGGTCTTGCCATCTTCTACCGACTCCACAATCCGCAGAGTGTGACGTCGTGGACCTTCAGCGGTGCGTGGGACGTCGTGAAGCCCCACACGCTTACCGGAGTACTGATACAGTCCACGCTCGCAATCCTGATCCTGGTGGGCTTTGAAAGCTCCACCTCGTTGTCCGCGGAAACGAAAAACGCAAAGCGCACGATACCGAGGGCAATTATCCTCTCCCTGATCGTTCAGGGGCTCCTTGCGTACCTGATCGAGTACTTTGCAACCGGCACGATGATCAGCGACAAGCTGACCGGGATCGTCGATGGCAAGACGGTTACCGGCATGGCCGCGGCGGCCGCATCCGGCGCACCCATCGGCGATCTCACGGTGTTGATCGGAAACAATGTGCTCCATGGCATCGGATTCGGCCTGATGATCAGCATGGCCGTAACCGTGGCGATTGCCATTATCGGAACGACGCTGAGCTGCATGAACACGGCGATGCGGGTCTCCGGCGGCATGGCGGCGGACCAGGAGCTTCCGTCCATGATGGGTTTCATCCACAAGAAGTTCGCCATCCCGCACGTGGCGCTCGTCGCCCTGATCATGGTGAGCGCGGTCATCGGCGCCATTGGCGTGCGGTCCGTGGTCGGCTTGACAGGCATCACCCTGGCCTCGAACCTCGGCACCTTCGTGCTCTATGGCCTCACCTGCATCTGGACGATCGTCGCCTACAGGAAAAGGTCCGACCACAACATCCTGCTGCACGACGTCATTCCCGCCCTCGGCGTCCTGGCCAACCTCGTCATGTTGATCGCGATCGTCTATCTCTATGCGATAGGCAACGCGGATTCCAAGAACGAGGCGTACATCATGTTCATCATTGCCGGGGGCTGGTTGATCGTGTCCATTGCGTATGTCGGGATCACGAGCATGAGGAAGTCATACAGCATGAAGATGATCTCGGCCATGATTCGACCCGAATCGCTCAGCGTCCTCATGCAGGTGCTCAAGGACGAAGACCTGATCCTGGGGATGACAGTAACAAAAATAAAAGGATTCGGCAGGCAACTTGGCAAGGCCGGCGCAGGGAGCGGCGATCCTGACCTGCAGTTCAACAGCGACAGGATCTCCCTCATTCCGAAGGTCCGCGTGGATCTCGTGGTCAATGATTGGGACGTCCCCAAGGTAATGGAAGTCATGCGGGAGGCGTTGTTCACGGGGCAGGTTGGAGACGGAAAGATCTTTGTCATGGACGCGAAGGACGCCCTGCGGATCCGCACAGGGGAGAAGGGAGTGCTTGCAGTATGAAAAGGATAGAAGCAATCGTTCGCCCCGCAAAGGTGAACGAAGTGTACGCCGCGCTGGAGACGGTGGGCCACCCGGGCATGATGATCTCGGAGATAGAAGGCCATGGGAGGACGAAGGGCATCGAGCAACAGGTGCGAGGAAAGACGTACAAGGTGGACTTCATCACGAAGGCACGCATAGAGCTGGTGGTGGAGGACGCCGAAGTGAACGACATTGTATCGGCGATCCAGAAGGCGGCTTTTACAGGCCAGATCGGGGATGGAAAGATATTCGTTCACCCGATTGATGACGCGGTGCGCGTGAGAACCGCGGAGAGAGGGGTCGCCGCCATACGGTAGACCCCTTGTCGGACGAGGCGCTCGCGGGATTCCTGCGAGCGCCTTTTTTTGCATTCAGAAGCACCTGGAGGCGCACGGTGGGGGCAGCGTGCCCAAATATGGGAATGGCGCGAGCACGTCAGTCGCGCCGTGTCGACCTCAAAGAGGCTATTTCTTTGCTTTTCTCGCGTCGATATCGTCAGGGTACATCAGCGCGTCGTGACCTCTCTCGCCCGTGCGGATACGGACCACGTCCTCGACGGGGTAGACGAATATGATGCCGTCACCCGCCTGACCGGTCCTGGATGCCTTGATGATTGCTTCTATCGTTTTCTCGACGTTGTGATCGCTCAGGATGATGTTGATCTGTACTTTCGGGATAAGGTCCATCTTTGAGGTGGTGCCACGCCAGCTCTGATCGACTCCTCCCTGCCTCCCGTGGCCTCGCACTTCAAATATGTTCAAGCCAAAGATGCCAATTTCCCGGAGGCCGTCCTTCACGCCTTGCAACGCATCTTCCCGGATGATTGCCTCGATTTTTTTGGTCACCGTCTGTCTCCTTTCCTTGTCGAAAAAGTATTGCAATAACCATGCCATCTGAAATCCACTAATTTTGCCGCTTTTTTTGCATTTTTCGGCGGCAAGGCGATGACCAAAAGCGACATAGATGTGGCTTGAATGATTAAATCCTACAATGGTGTGGAACCGCGACAACCAGCACTCCGGGGGCCACATAAGGCGACACCGTCCGGGTCAGAAGGCGTGCCAGCCGTCTGCGCGAGAGGGTGAACGGGACATTTGTAACGAGTGCGCGTTTCCCTTCCGCCGACAACCCTGCTACACTATGCCGGAGCAGTCGAAGAAGTCTTCCAAAGCCATGAGGCGTCAATGTTCGGCCTGATCCTGCGTAAAATCACGCGGAACAAATGGCTCGTTCTCTCCCTGATCGGTGGCGCGCTTATCGCGGTCGCCATGGTCGCGAGCGTGCCCCTCTATACCGACGGCATCCTCCAGCGCATGCTCATGCGCGACCTCGAGCAGTCGCAGGATGCGTCAGGTGATTTCCCCGGGC
Source organism: Spirochaetaceae bacterium (assembly GCA_003154555.1). Taxonomy (GTDB): domain Bacteria; phylum Spirochaetota; class Spirochaetia; order SZUA-6; family Fen-1364; genus Fen-1364. The sequence goes on along the minus strand of PMDT01000239.1, from coordinate 6,461 downwards.
GCTATACCATCCGCGCCTCTTATTACGATCCGCTGGTGCCATTCGTGCCGGCCTTCGCGGCGCAGGACCGTCATGCCCGCGCCGACCTGATCCCGTCGCTGGATCTTCCCGTCCTTGCGTGGACGAACCGGCTCACGATGGAAGCGCTCCAGGCCGTTCCCGTCCCGCGACGGGAGGCGACGCCGAAGGAGCGCATCGTGAAGCTGGAGGCCGCGCAGGGCGCCGTTGACCACCTGCGCATCACGCACGGTCGGCTGTACGCCACGTCGGCCGTGGCGGGCGTCATCGAAGTAATTGTCACGGAGCAGGCGCTGGCGGGCCTGGATCTGCGGTTGGACGAGACCTACGAGGCGGCGACACTGCAGGACGCCACGGCGGGTCCCCTGCGTCTGCGGGTGGTCGGCACGTACGAGCCCCGCGATGCGCGGGACCTCTTCTGGTACCAGCCGCTCTGGAATGCCAGCGACAGCATGCTCGCCGACTATGACCTGATCCGCGGAGGATTCGCCGACCCGCAGACCCGGCTGCTCACGAGCTCGACGTGGTCGTATGCCCTTGATTACCACGCCATCACCCTCGGCGGCCTGGACAAGGTCGTGCAGACTCTCGCGTCACAGATCAAGGAGCTGCAGGATGCCAATATCGGCTTCACGCTCCCGATGTCCGACGTCCTGCGGGACTACGACCGCCGGCAACACCAGCTTCTGCAGACCCTCTGGTTCCTCCAGTTTCCCGTCCTGATCATGCTCGGCTTCTATCTCTGCATCGTCAGCCTTCTCATCGTCGGCGCGGAGCGAAACGAAATCGCAGTCCTGAAGAGCCGCGGCGCGGGTGGCGGACAGATCTTTATCATTTATCTCCTGGAAAGCCTCCTGATCGCGGGCATTGCCTTTGCCGCGGGTCCGCCGCTGGGGCTCCTGATCTGCAAGCTGATCGGGGCAAGCGGCGGTTTCCTCGAGTTCGTCCAGCGGGCGCCGCTCACGATCCCGCTCTCGACGCGGTCCTTTCTCTATGGTGCGGCCGGCGCCGGCCTTCTCCTGGCAGCCCTCGTCGGGCCCGCCATCGCCGCATCACGGACCACCATCGTCCAGCACAAGCATTCCCTCTCCCGCGGGACGCGCGCCCCCCTCTGGAAGAGATTCTTCATCGATGTCCTGCTGCTCGCCCTGGCAGGATACGGGTACTACTCTTTCCGCACGCGCGCCCCGCACCCCGCGACGGCAGGCATGATGCCGGTGGATCCGCTCGTCATGCTCGTGTCGACCTTCTTCATCCTCGGCATCGGGCTGCTCTTCCTCCGTGTCTATCCCGCGCTTGTGCGCCTGCTCTTTCTCCTGGGCCGGCGGGTGTGGCCCCCCACACTGTACGCTCCGCTGCTGCATGTCGGGCGCTCGGGCAGCGCCGAGCAGCTCGCAATGCTCTTCCTCATTCTCACCCTGTCCAACGGAATCCTCGATGCACGCTTCGCGCGGACGATCAACCGCAACGTGGAGGAGAGGCTCCGCTACGCGAATGGCGCCGACATCACGCTGCAGGAGATCTGGGCGTCCAGCGGCGGGGTGCGCCCTGCCTCCGAGACAGGGGGTGCCTCGTCCCCCGCGGCAGGCAGAGACAAGGTCACGAGCTACGAGCCCGATTTCAGCCGCTACCGATCGCTCACAGGAGCCGCGCTCGCCACGCGCGTCCTCCGCAAGAGCGTGGCGCTCGTCGACGGTCCCCACAACCGGATGATTGCCGCCTCATTCATGGCGGTGGTTCCCGACGAGTTCGGCGAGGTCGGATGGTTCCGCCCCGGCCTGCTGCCCTACCATTGGAACCAGTATCTCAACCTGCTCGCGCAGTACCCCAACGGGTATATCGTGTCCCAGTCATTCGCGGATGCGTACAAGATCAAGCTCGGCGACACGCTTTCGGTGACATGGTCCGGCCAGGGATACCTGGACGGCACTGTCGTGGCGTTCGTTCCCTACTGGCCGACGTACAATCCCTGGAACGCAGAGAAGGACGTGCCCGCCCACCTGGTCGTCGCGAATCTCGCCTACGTCCAGCTTCGGATGCGGGGTGAGCCCTACGAGGTCTGGATCAAGAAGGCGCCCGGGGCAACCAGCGCGGAAATCTACCAGGAGCTCCAGGAGAGGAGCATCCCCCTGGAGAGGCTCACGGACGTGACCCCCGCGCTCCTCGCCGCGAAGGACGACGCCATGCTCCAGGGCATCAATGGGGCGCTCACCATGGCATTTATCGCCGCGATGGCCGTGTGCCTGACCGGATCTCTCATCTCCTGGATTCTTTCTTTCCAGGCAAGGATCCTGCAATTCGGCATCTTCCGCGCAATCGGGCTTTCGCGCCGGTCCGTCATCGGCATGATTGTCGGGGAGCAGCTGCTCACTTCGGTGGTCGCGATAGCGGCGGGCATCGTCATTGGCGGCGTCGCCGCGGACCTCTTCGTCCCGCTCCTCGCCGTCACGCAGGCCACGGGACAGCAGGCGCCGCCCTTCCGCGTCGTGGCCGCGGCGAGCGACTACGTGAGGCTGTATACGGTCATCGCGGCGATGCTCGGCATCGGCCTGGCGGCCCTCGGCACGCGCGTGGCGCGCCTGGGAATCACCAAGGCGCTCAAGCTGGGAGAGGAGTGACAGAGGATGAAGGCCTTTCTGATCGCTTTGCTTGCCTGCACCCTGGCGGGCTGCTACTTCTTCCCGCGTGAAGAGAAGGTGCCGGCACCCCCGCTGGTCGCCCCGCCGGCCGTTGAATACACGACCATCGACGTGCGCCCGGGTCCCATCGAGGACGCGGTGAAGGTGCCCGGGACATTCGTCTATGCCGACCTTGCGCAGCTCTCCTTTCCGTCTCGCGGCGGGTGGTTGAAAAAGGTGGACGTCCAGATCGGCGACAAGGTGAAGCAGGGTGACGTCATCGCTGAGCTCGACACGGAAAGCCTCCTCAACAGGATCGAGCAACAGAAGCTCCTCATCCGCAGGGCCCAGCTCGCCGCCGAGCGCGCGCGCCTGCTCAGCAAGGACCGGTTCGAGGCGGAGATCGCGCAGATCGACGTTGACCTGGCCGGCCTGCAGCTCCAGGACCTGCAGAACCAGCTCGACGACAGCCGCATCATCTCACCCATGGGGGGAGTTGTCGTGTACCTCCTGGCAACCCGCGGCGGCATCCAGGTTGAGGCCTATCGCACTCTCGCCCAGGTCGCCGACCCCGCGAAGCTTTTCGTCGCCTACAAGGGGGAAAGGGCAGCGGAGTTCCGTATCGGCATGGCCGTGTCCGTGACCATCGGAGAAAAAAGCTACCCGGGGAACATCCTCATCACACCGGCCACCGTGCCCCCGGACACGCGGCCCGACCTTTTGGACGCGGTGATCGTTTCCCTGCCGCGGCTTCCCCCNNGTTCCGCGGGACGCCGTGACGACCTTTGAAGGAAGGTCCTTCGTGCAGGTCCTCGAAGGAGGCGTCAAGAAGGACCGTTCGGTGGAGCTGGGCATCCAGACGGACACGCTCGTGGAAGTATCGCGCGGCCTGTCGCCCGGAGATCGCGTCGTTTCCCCATGAGCGACGTCATCCTGGACGCCCGTGATATCTGCCGGGATTTTCCGACACCCGCGGGCCCCGTCCACGTTCTGTGCGACGTCACGCTGCAGGTGGCGCGCACGCGTCTCACCATGCTGCGCGGCCCCTCGGGATCGGGGAAGACCACGCTCCTCAACCTCCTGGGCGGCCTGGACACCCCGTCGTCCGGACGGATCTGCCTGGAGGACCAGGAGATCTCATCCGCCTCGGAGGCGCGTCGTGACAGGACACGCCGGCGCTCGATGGGATTCGTCTTTCAGTCAGTCGCCCTCATCGCCTCCATGTCCGCCTTCGAAAACGTGGATTTCGCCCTGCGGGTCGCGGGCTTTGACCGGCGCAAGCGGGCACGGCGCGCGGAAGAATGCCTCGCGCAGGTGGGCCTGCAGGCGCGCATGCATCATCGGCCACACGAGCTTTCCGGCGGCGAGCAACAGCGGGTGGCCATCGCGCGCGCCATTGCCCACCGCCCGCGCGTGGTCTTCGCCGACGAGCCGACGGCCGAGCTGGATACGGCCATGGGACTGCAGATCGTGCGGCTCTTCCGCGCGCTCATCCAGAGCGACGGCGTCACGATCGTGATGACGACGCACGACACCGGCATGATGGAGCTCGCCGATGTTGTCTTCGCCCTGGAGGACGGAAGGATCGCGCGTGCCTGAGCAGCCGATGATCCTCTGCGAGAATCTCGTGAAGATCTACAAGACGGCGGACATCGAGGCCGTCGCCCTCCAGGGGCTGGACATCTCCATCGCCGCCGGCGAAGTGATGGGCATCATCGGAAACAGCGGCAGCGGGAAGTCCACGCTCCTCAACATCATCGGCGGTCTGGACCTCCCATCGGCGGGCACCGTGCTGATCGACGGAAAGGATCTGTTGAAGTTCTCCGCCCCGCAGCTCGTCTCCTACCGGCGTTCCACCGTGGGCTTCGTGTGGCAGAACAACGCGCGCAATCTCATCCCGTACCTCTCGGCGCTGGAGAACGTGCAGGTCCCCATGGCGCTCAAGGGAGAGGGGCGGCGGAAGGAACGCGCGAAAGAGCTCCTGTCCATGGTCGGGCTGTCGCGTCGCCTCACGGGCCGGCTCGCCGAGCTTTCCGGCGGGGAGCAGCAGCGCGTGGCCATCGCCATCGGTCTTGCCAATCGGCCGCGGATCCTCCTGGCCGACGAACCGACGGGCGAAGTAGACACCACCACGGCAATGATGCTCCTGGACGTCTTCCGCGAAGCAAGCCGCGCCTATGGCATCACCGTTGTCATCGTGACGCACGACAGTCGCATTTCCCGCAAGGTCGACCGGGTCGTCGCCATACGGGACGGCCGGACATCGTCGGAGCTCGTTCGCCGCAACCCGCCTGTCGATGCAGCGGCAGACACGGGTGGTGCCCCTTCCCATGAGGAGCTGGCCGTGGTGGACAAGGCAGGGAGGCTCCAGATACCGCGCGCCATGCTTGATGCCGCAGGAATCAGGGGCCAGGTGCGGGTCGAGATCGAAAACGGAAAAATCGTCCTGAAGGCTCCCGTCGAACGGACCGGCCGCACGGAATAGTCGACGATCGAGGCCCCGTGAGCCGGCATGAGCCGGTCGCCGTGCCTGTCTCATGCCGGCATGTGTGGACGCCGGTGCCAGAGCGGTGTGCACGTCGACAGCTTGACAGGTGATTCCCGGGCGGCGATTATAGCCGCCTGCGGAGAGCCCTGACGCGAATCCCCTTTTATCCGAGAAGTGAGTAAAAATGCGCCGCTGGATCGCTTGTATCGTAAATCCCCCCGTCTTTTCCGATGCTGAGCAGACACGGCGGGCCAATGCCCTGCGGGCATGTCTCGTCGCCTACCTCCTGATCACCGTCGTCTGCTTCGCCCTGATGCCGTTCGTGCCTGTCCCTCCGGTCGTGAGCGCGCTCTTTCTTTCTTGTGTCCTCGTCTGCCTTGCGGGAACCTTCCTGCTCTCAAGTCTCGGGCATGTGCGGCTTGCGTCACTCCTTTTTCCATTCGTCCTCTGGTGCGCCCTGACCCTCCTCGGATTGTTCGGGGGAGGGCTGCGCAGCTTCGCGTTTCCGCTGCTCAGCCTCGTCGTGCTGATATCCAGTCTCCTGATCGGGCCGAAAGGGGACTCCCTGTTCATTCCCCTGAGCGTCGGGACAGGCGCGGCCTTCTATTTTCTCTCGGCGCGCGGCCTGCTCCCCGCGCCGCTTCTCCCGTCGGATCCGCTGATGGTCGGCATTGCGCTGGCCGTGGGATGGTTCCTCACGGGCAGCGCGATATTCCTCTCCCGCCGGGGTCCCCTGGATCTCATCGTCGGCACGCGGCGCAGCAACACATTCCTGATTGAACAAACCCGGCAGCTTCGGACGGAGATCGAGCAGCGCCGCGAGGCGGAGGTCGTTGCGGAGGCACGAAGCCGGAGCCTGCTCGCGGCGAGCAGGATGGCGGTGCAGTGCGCAACGGCGCCGCGCGGAAGCGATCCGTTGCGGCTGATCGCCGAACAGATCCACGAGGTGATGGGAGCGGTCGGAACGGTGGTGTCGACATACGACGCGGAGAAGCAGAAGCTGCACGTCCGGCATGTCGTCGTTCGCGAGCCCCTCCGCACGCTGGCCAACCGGATCATCGGCGGGAACGCGCAGGAAATGGTCTTGCAGGTGCCCCCTTTGGGGGAACGGATGCTCCGCAGCGGTGTCATGGAGACGACCGACCTGGCGGAAGCCACGTGGGGAGGGGTGCCTGCCGCGGTCTCCTTTGCCCTGAAAAAGGTTCTCAGCATAGAGCGCTTCACCGGCTTCGCCCTCCAGGACGGCGAGCGAATCCTTGCGACAGTGCTCGTGGGACTTGCCCCGGGCACGCCGTATCTGGACCCCGAGGTGATAGAGATCTTCAGCACGGTGGCGA
>PMDT01000101.1 GCA_003154555.1 Spirochaetaceae bacterium | reverse complement strand
CACCATCATGCAGACCGCCTTCTTCCTCATCTCCGGAGTTCTTCCGGAGGCAAAGGCGCTGGAGCTGATCGGCGCAGCCATCGAGGACACCTACGGCAACAAGGGCAAGGAAATCGTTGCCATGAACATGAAGGCGGTGGAAGCTGCCCGCACACGGATAGAGAAGGTGGACTATCCCGCGCGCGCGGACGGCACGCTGCACATGCTCCCGCCTGTGCCGCCACAGGCACCGGAGTTCGTGCGCAAGGTCACCGCGGAGATCATCGCCGGGCGCGGAGAGCTTCTCCCCGTGTCGGCGCTCCCGGACGACGGCACCTGGCCGACCGGGACGACGAAATGGGAGAAGCGGAACATCGCCGAAGAAATCCCTGTCTGGGATCCCGAGACCTGCATCCAGTGCGGCGAGTGCTCGCTGGTCTGCCCCCACGCCGTCATCCGCATGAAGGCCTACAGCCCCGCAGAGCTTGCAAAGGCACCCGCGTCGTTCAAGTCCATCGAGGCCAAGGGCAAAGAGTTCGAGGGGATGAAGTTCACCATCCAGGTGTCCTCCCTGGACTGCACGGGGTGCGGCATCTGCGTCAGCATCTGCCCGGCCTTCAAGAAGGTGAACGGGGAGAAGACGGACAAGAAGGCCATCAACATGGCCCCGCAACTTCCTCTCAAGGACCAGGAAGCGGCGAACTTTGATTTCTTCCTCGCGCTGCCTGAGGTGGACGCGAAACTGATCAAACGGAACACCATCAAGGGATCGCAGTTCATCCAGCCCCTGTTCGAGTTCTCGGGCGCCTGCGCGGGGTGCGGGGAGACGCCGTACGTGAAGCTCATGAGCCAGCTCTACGGGGACCGCGCCATCATCGCCAACGCCACAGGATGCTCGTCGATCTACGGCGGCAACCTGCCCACGACGCCGTACACGATGCGCAAGGACGGAAGGGGACCGGCGTGGTCGAACTCGCTCTTCGAGGACGCGGCAGAGTTCGGCTTCGGCATGAGGCTCACGGCGGACAAGATGTTCGAGTTCGGCAACGAGCTGATCGATGCGATCGTGGCGAGCGGAAAATCCACCGCGCCACTCGCGCTTCTCCAGCAGATCCGCACGGCTGACCAGTCGATGCAGGAAGGCATCGAGGCGCAGCGGGCACGTATCGGCGATCTCAGGAAGGCATTGGCCAAACCGGCGAATGACCTGGAAAAGCGCCTGCTTTCGGTTGCCGATTACCTGATCAAGAAGTCAGTCTGGATACTCGGCGGCGACGGCTGGGCCTACGACATCGGGTATGGCGGACTGGATCACGTGATCGCATCAGACAGGAAGGTGAATGTGCTGGTGCTGGACACCGAGGTGTACTCCAATACCGGGGGGCAGATGTCCAAGGCCACGCCCGTGGGCGCAATCGCCAAGTTCGCCGCCGGCGGCAAATCCATGAGCCAGAAAGACCTCGGCATGATGGCGATGGCCTATGGAAGCGCGTACGTGGCCCGCGTCGCATTCGGCGCGAACCGGCTGCAGACCATCAAGGCTTTTGCAGAGGCTGATGAGTACAACGGCCCTGCGATCATCATCGCGTACAGCCACTGCATCAACCAGGGCTTCGATCTGCGCAAGGGAATCAGCCAGCAGAAGCTTGCCGTGGATTCTGGTGCGTGGACGCTGTTCCGCTACAATCCAAAGCTCAGGGCTGAAGGCAAGAATCCGCTGATCCTTGACTCGAAGGAACCGACAGCGGACATCGGTGAATACATGTACAACGAGCTCAGGTTCCGCGCCCTGAAGCAGGCGGGTCCGGAGAGGGCTGCCGAGCTGCTGGAAGTCGCCCGCAAGGACGCAAAGGAGCGCTACTCCTTCTACAAATATCTCGCGGACCGTCCCCAGGGATGAGCCCCGAGTCCGATGGCGGAACGGGGTCGGGCGAAATGCCGGACCCCGCGCGCCTCGCTCCCGCATCGCAGGGCGACGCCGCAAAGGATCGCGAGACGTCATGGGAGCTCATGGCGCAGCGGAACCTGCCGTCGTGGTATGACGAGGCGAAGCTCGGCATCATCGTTCACTGGGGCCCGTACTCGGTGCCCGCATGGGCCCCGGCAAGCGGGGAAATGCCGCAGGTCGTCGCCGAGCATGGATGGGATTACTGGTTTTCCCACAACTCCTACGCCGAGTGGTACGCCAACAGCATGCTCATTCCCGGGAGCCCCACCCAGGAGCACCATCGCGCCACCTGGCACCGGCTCACGCGCTACGACACATTCGGGCGCATGTTCCGCCAGGGACTGAAGGAATGGGATTCGACTCCGCTGCTGGACGCGCTCGCCGGAAGCGGCTCCCGCTACGTGATCCTCACTGCAAAACACCATGACGGCTTTTTGCTCTGGAACGCACGCAGCCGTCATCCCCGCAAGCGGGGATGGCAGGTGACGCGCGACCTCGTCGGTGAGCTCGCGTCCGGCGTGCGGGAGCGCGGCCTGCGCTTCGGCCTCTACTATTCCGGCGGACTCGACTGGACATTCCGCGGCACGACGATCAGGAGCTTTGAAGACCTGGCCGCGGCCATGCCGCGGACGCGCGCCTACGCCGGCTACATGAACGCGCACTGGCGCGAGCTGATCGCCCGCTACCAGCCCTCCATCCTCTGGAACGACCGGGGATGCCCCCCTGGCCTGGACCTGCGAAGCCTTTTTTCCGCCTACTATGCGGCGGTGCCCGACGGCGTGGTCAACGACCGGTTCGGACAACCGGATTTCGGGGAGGCGGGAGGATTCGTGCGGCGCACCATGCGTGCCGCGCTCCGCGCACTCCGCGGCCGGCGGACGCCTGCCCGCGTGAAAGCCGCGCGGCAGCAGGGACACGCCGATTTCATCACGGCCGAGTACGAGTCTGCGCCCGCAGAGGGCAGCGGCAAGTGGGAGTGCGTGCGCGCCATCGGCCGCTCGTTTGCGCTCAACACCGAGGAGACCGACGAGCACATGCTTTCCACGACTTCGCTCGTGCGGCTGCTCGTCCAGGTCGTCTCGGAAGGCGGTAACCTGCTGCTCGGCGTCGGCCCGAGCGCGGATGGCTCCCTGAGCGATCTGCAGAAGACCCGCCTTGCGGGACTTGGCCAGTGGCTCGCCCGGAACGGCGTGGCGATCTATGGCTCGCGCCCCTGGGGTCCCGGGGAAAGTGCCACGGAAGACGGCATCGAGGTGCGGTTCACGACCCGCGGGATGACCACGTACGCGATCCTTCTGGGCACTCCCGCGGGNNATCGGTTACGTCGCATGGTTCCAGGAGGGCAAGGACGTGCACATCCGGCTCACCGAGCCGCTGCGGGAATCACCGGCTCACGTGATCAGCATCACGCCCCCGCCGCGCGGGTAGGACGCGTCAGTTCTTTCGCGCGCAGGCTTCAGAGAGCGAGACCCCGAAATGTCCCCCCCATCTCCGCGCACGCTTTCGTGAAAAGACGAAAGAGCTCGTCGTAGGCGTCGCGTGTCCGCTCATTCGGCATGAATACCTTCTGGAACCGTACGAGATGCTCCGCCGCGTTGGCGGGACTGTCGAACTCTTCCAGGCCGAAAAAGCCGACACAGGCATTGCCGACCAGGTCGGCTTCCTCCGCCTCCGGAAGGAGCACCTTCTTGCCCGTCACGTCGGCCCGCGCCTGGCACCAGAGTGGAAATCGCGCGAGGCCGCCGGTCACGCGAAGGTCCGCGATCTGGCAGCCCGCGTCCTCCATCAGCGCGATGACCGACCGCACGGCGAATCCGCTCGATTCGAGCACCGCACGCATCATCTCCTGCCTGCCGTGCTCGATCGTGAGACCCAGGAAAGCGCCGCGCATATGGGGGTCCCAGATGGGAAAAGGCTCCGGCGTGAGAAAAGGTAAAAAAAGAAGGCGGCCGGCGCCCGGCGCGACCGAGGCTGCCTCTTCCAGGATTGTCTCCATGCCCTCGTCGCGGGCCGCGAAGGTACGCACCGCCCAGTCCAGGGCAGAACCGGATGACGAGATGATCGCGGAGATATTGTAGGAGCCGCGGACCACGTGGGGGAAGCAGAGCAGGCGCTTGTCCTTGACGGGAGCCGACCAGCAGAGATTGACACCCTCTGACGTGCCTGCCCGGTCGCACACCCGGCCCGGCTGCGTGCTGGCCGCGCCGATGATCGACATGATGTAGTCGGGGCCTCCGGCAATGACCGGGAGCCCCGCCGGCACACCGAGGGTTTCCTCTGCTTCCGCCCGGACCGTGCCGAGAAGNNCCCGTGAGAAAATAGGAAATATACTCGGCGCAGGGCAGGAAATGCCGCGTGCGCTCGTAGATGTCCGGCTTGTGGCGCATGATCCAGAACGCCTTGGGCAGATAGAAGGAAGCGTCCAGCGGCGTGTCGGAGAACTCCGCCACGATATCGGCCTCTTCCTGCGCCCGGCGGTCCATCCAGGTCATGGCGAAATCCAGCGGATCTCCGTCGTCATCCACCGGCACGAGCGTCGGGCCGTTGGCGCTCACCACGACGCCGCGGATGCGGCCGAGCTCCCGGAGCCGAAGCTGTGCCGTTGTCATGGCGATTCCTGACAGCCACGTGTTCGCGTCGCATTCGCGCCGCACGGGATCGTTGGTCTCCACCATGCGGATCGGGATGCGCGCGCTGGCCAGGATCTTGCCGTCGATGCTCACGACAGCCGCCTTGAGGAACGTCGTGCCGATGTCGTAGGCGAGGATCATGATTGCCCAGCATAGCACAGGGGGCGGGGCTCATCCATCGGCCATTGCCACGTGCGCCGAACAGGGCGCGTGCGCGGGACCGGGCGGCGCCGGTGACGGTCAGGTCGAGCGCGATCGGATTCTTGCGGTCACAAGCGCGACAGCGCTGAGAAGACCCCAGCCCGCGGCGATTTTCAAGGCGTCCCCGACAATGAACGGAACAAAGCCGAGCGAGAATGCCTTGCTCATTCCGGTGAATGCGCCCAGCCATATGAGACCCGGGATGTAGATCACGATGTCGCCGACGGCAAGCGCCAGGAGTCTTCCGGGCCACGTGCGGGTGAGCCCGCGTGCGGCGAACAGACCGACACTATATGCGCACAGCGCGAAGCCAAGGAGATAGCCTCCCGTGGGCCCGAGAAGGTGCGCAATGCCCCCTGTGCCCCCTGAAAAGAATGGCAGCCCGACGCTGCCTTCGGCGACATAAAGCACGACGGACAGGGCTCCGCGGCCGCCGCCGAGGAGGCATCCGGTCAGAAGGATTGCAAAGGTCTGGAGCGTGACAGGGACCGGTGTGAAGGGCAGGGGAATGGCAACCTGGGAGCAGAGGGCTATCACGAGGGAGAATCCCGCAATGAGCGACGCATCATAGAGCACCGCCGTGCCGCGGCGCGTCGGCCGGATCAGGTCAGCGTAGACGGATGAGCTCATTCTGTACCTCCATCCAAAGTGACGGGAGGATAGCGGGAAAAGTGAAGGCATATCAAGGGCGCGCGCCGGGCGGACTCAGCCGGGTGGCCTCATATTGACAATCCCGGAAGGTCGGGCGATCATTCCGCTCTGAACTGGGACAAGAATGGCCGATAGGAACCTCACACCGAGGCTCGCGATTGCCAGGCGCGCCGGGTATTTCACCCTCCGCCCTGTAAACCCTGGCGAGTTGCCTTCCCTCATGAACAAGCACATCCTGAGCGGCTGCCTGGGAGCGATCTGGGCCAACCTCGTCACGGGCATCATCTACATCTACTTCGGAAATGCCATAGGCATGACCCAGCTCGAATGGGGCATCCTGGGAGGCATCAGCGCCTGGGTCGTCGCTGCGCAGGTGCTCGGTGCGGTGCTGGGCGAACGCGTCAAATCGCGGAAGATCGTCTTCTTCTGGTTCGCCATCAGCGACCGCGTCGTGCGCCTTGTCGGCATCACCTTCGCCTACCTGATCTGGCGCACGGGAAATCACGCGGGATACCTCGTCTTCATGATGGCCATTTGTTTCGGCACTTTCCTGGGGACCATAGCGAACGGTCCCTGGTATGGGTGGCTTGCGACCATCATCCCCCAGCAGGTCCAGGGGACATTCTGGGGACGACGGGACAGTCGTATCGCGCTGGCAACGGTGGTCGTGCTGCTGCCGTCGGGTCTCCTGATGGATCTGATCCCGGAGGCGGGGAAGCTGGATACGGCCTTCGCCATCCTGGTGGCAGCCAGCTTCATCGGCTTCACGGACCTGATCATCCACGGCACCATCCCCGAACCGCCCCACGAGACCAGTCCCGCGCGCGGATCGCTTTCCAACGTCATGAACCCGCTTCGCGATATGCGCTTCCGACCGTGGCTGATCTTTGTCGCGTGCTGGAACCTGGCCCAGTCCCTTGGCGGGGCGCTGTGCACCCTGTACTTCATGCAGAACCTGGGCTTCAACCATGACCTGCTGGGTGGCATGATCGCCATCAACGGAATCGGGCTGGTCGGCACGCTCCTCGGCGCACGCCGGGTAGGGCGCATGGTCGACCGGTTCGGCATCAAGCGGATGCTCATGCTCGGCTACGTGTTCTGGTCCGCCCTGCCGTCGATCTGGCTTCTGGCCACTCCACACACCGCCGTCCTCTGGGTCGGCCTGGCGAGCCTCGTGGGCGGCGTGTTTCCCGCGGCGGCGAACAACGCCGGCATCAAGCTGGTCACGCGGTTCCGGCCGCCGGAAGAAAGCTCGATGTACATGGCCGTGTCGACAACCGTGGGGAGCGTTGCCGGCGGATTCGGATCCATCGCCGCGGGACTGTTCGTGAGCGCGATGGGAAGCAGCTCTCTTACCGTGCTGGGACTTGTCGTCAGCGCTTTTCCGATGTTGTTCATCACTTCGGCGGCGCTCCGCCTGGCAACATGCTTCCTGATCATCCCGCGCATCAAGGTCATGGAAAGACCGGTCGAAGAGAACCGGGCGTTCCTCCTTCCTCTCTTCTTCGAGGCAGTGCCGGGCATCAGCAGGATCATGAGGGGGGCCGCCGGAAGAATGCCGCTGGGAGCAACGCCGTCCCTCGCGGCAGCCCGGCAGCGCGAGGAGACAGTCGACGAAACGACCCCCGCATCGTCACCGAAGCGCAGGTCGCCTCCGAAAACGGCCGTCAAGCCATCGCAATCGGCTGCCAAGACAAAGCGAGCGTCCCCGAAGAAGTCGAAACGCCGGCGGTGAGCCCGCCGGCCTCACTCTCGGGTATAGGGCTTCCCGTCCGCGGCAGGAGGCAGGACCTTCCCGACGAGCCCTGCCACGGCAAGGATCGTTGCGAGGTAGGGGAACATCGTCAGAAACGATGACGGTATGGGGACATTCAGGATGGACAGCGCGAATTGCAGGGCGTCCGTGAAGCCGAAGAGAAGAGCCGCTCCCAGCGCCCCCAGAGGGCGCCATCTGCCGAAAATCATCGCGGCAAGGGCGATGTAGCCCAGCCCCGAGGTCATGTTCGGCGCAAACTGGCCGGTCGACCCGATGGTGAAAGATGCCCCGCCAATGCCGGCAACGATGCCGCCCAGGATGACGTTGCGGTAGCGGACGCGCTGCACGTTGATGCCGACAGTGTCAGCGGCGCGCGGATGCTCGCCGACCGCACGCACGCGCAGTCCCCAGCGGGTGCGGAAAAGCGCCACCTGCACGGCAACGAGGATGATGATCGTCAGGTAGACGAATATGTTCTGGTTGAAGAGCAGCGGCCCGACGATGGGAATCCGGTCCAGCAGGGGCAGCGAGATTGGCGAGAAAACGGCGGGGCTGTTCAGCGTGTCCTGGTGCGGCGCCAGCAGGCTCTGCAGGAAGAAGCTGGTCAACCCGAGGGCGAACGCATCCAGCACGACGCCCACGATGATCTGGTCCGCGGCATACGTGATCGTGAAAACGGCAAGCACGAGCCCCACGAGCGCGCCCGCCGTGGCGCCGGCGAGAAGGCCCAGGTACAGATTGTGGCTCGCGCTTCCGATCAGGGCGCCGAGGAAGGCCGAGACCAGGAACTGCCCTTCTATTGCGATGTTGATGACCCCGGCACGTTCGCACAGGAGTCCTGAAAGGGCTCCGAGGGTGAGCGGCACGGCCTCGATGAGCGACGTCATCAGGAGGCCTTCCACGTCGACCGTTGCCCCTTTGCCCGACCATGCAAGGAATGCCACACCGGTCAGGGCAAGACCGACGCCGAGCAGGAGGTAGATCCGCTTGTTCTTCTTCCAGAGGATCTGCACCACGCCCAGGAGCGCGCAGACGATGCCCAGGCCAAGGAGCACGGGAAGCGCGCGGAAGGGAAGGGGCGGCAGGGAAGGAGCGGGGGGGGCCGAGAACTGGAATGTCGTCCGCGCGTCCGGGGTTGTTCCGCGGGCGAAGAGCAGGAGGATGATCGCCGCCAGCACGAAGAGGGCGATGCCGAATCCGCGCCGTCTGGTTGCGGCGATGTCACGCCGCATCTCGCCCTGCCGGCTCACCGTATCGCTCATCCCGCCCACCCTCCAAACACGCGCCCGCCCGCTTTCGTGAGCCGGATCCGGTAAATGGTGCGAATGACGCCCGGTGCAGCGACGAAGAGCACGAGCACGGCCTGCAGCACCTGGACGAGCTGGAGCGGAATGCTCGTGTTCACCTGCATCGTGCGGCCGCCTGCCGTGAATGCCCCGAACAGGAGCGCCGAAAGCCCCACGCCAAGGGGCGTCCCGCGGCCGAGTATCGCCACAGTAATGCCGTCGAAGCCGATGCTGCCGCTGTACAGCGGCGAAAGGCGGAAATCCACGCCAAGCACCATGAAGGCGCCCCCGAGCCCCACAAGCATGCCCGCAAGGGTCATCGCGATCGTGAAATGCCGTTCAATCTGGACCCCCGCGACACGTGCCGCGTCGCGATTGGCGCCAAGCATCCGGAATCTGAACCCCAGCGTGCTGCGGTTCAGGAGCCATCCGACACCCAGGACGAGAAGAACGGCGAGCACGATGCCGAGGTTGGCCCGAAGCGATGATCCGGTGATTGACGGAAGACGCGCCGCCGCGACAACGACCTTGGAGATGGCCTGGTTGCGGGGCGGCGCCTGGACGAGACCGGTGGTGAGGAGCCACGTCAGCAGGTTCATGCCGACGTAGTTGAGCATCATCGACGTGATCACTTCATGTGCGCCCGTGCGCGCCTTGAGGACTCCGGGGATGAACCCCCAGGCCGCGCCGAAGGCGGCTCCCGAAAGAATGGCAAGTGGCACATGGATGACCGCGGGCAGGGAAGGGAAGGAGAAACCCGCGATCGTGGCGCCGATTGCACCCAGCACGAGCTGGCCCTGGCCGCCGATATCGAAGAGCCCGGCCCGGAATGCCAGCGCAATGCCGAGGCCGGCCATCATCAGGGGGGTTGTCGACACGAGCGTTTCAGAAAGGGGGATAAAGGCGGCGACGACACTGGCGCCGTCGCCGGACCGTATCGCATCGATAATGGCGCGCGGGCTGCCGATGGAACCCAGGAAAAGGGAGCCGTAGGCATTGGCGACCGCCCGCCAGCTCTGCCGAAGCGCCTCGCCGGGCGCGTAACCGAAGTCCTGCCAGGCCCGGATCGCCGAAGGAGTCGCCAGGATGATGATGATCGCGCCGAGGATCAGCGCGCTCACGAATGCGAGGAATGTCACCGTGAAGGCATTGCCGCTCACGATCGCGTCAAGTGCCCTGCGGAGGAAGGGGCGGCGCGGGGCTTTCTCCGGGGCAGGTGTCACGTTCCCGCTCATGCTGTTTCTCCCGGGCGCGTCGCGTCCGCCGCGCTCCCCGCCATCAGGAGCCCGATCTGCTCGCGACCCAGGCTGGCAGCATCGAAGGGGCCGGTGAGACGGCCCCTGTAGATGACGACAATGCGATCCGCCAGTGCCATCACTTCGTCCAGCTCGGAGGAGATGAGCAGCACCGCCGCTCCCGCGTCGCGCGCCGCCACGAGACGGCTGTGCACGTATTCGATGGAGCCGATGTCCAGCCCCCGGGTCGGTTGCGCGGCAAGGATGAGCCGGATGTGCCGTGGCAGCTCGCGGGCGACGATCACCTTCTGCTGATTGCCGCCGGACAGCGTTTTCACGGCGACGTGCACGGACGGGGCGCGAATGTCGAAGTCCGAAAGCCTTCCCTGCGAGACCTCGAAAATGGATGGCCAGCGAAGCGCGCCGTGGAGGGAATAAGGCATTTCGTCGTGGACATCCAGAATGATGTTTTCCGCAATCTGGAAATCCCCGACAAGACCATCGCGCTGGCGGTCTTCGGGGATGTTCGCAACCCCTGCCCGCAATATCGTCTTGGGGGATGCTCCCGTCAGGTCGCGGCCTGCAATGCGGACCGAGCCGGCGATGACCAGCGCGAGGCCCGTGATCCCTTCCGAAAGCTCTGTTTGGCCGTTCCCCTGGACGCCTGCGACGGCCATGATCTCCCCGGCGCGTACCTCGAGGTTGAGCCCGTCCACGGCCACGCGGCCTGTTTCGTCGAGCACGGTAAGGTTGTGCACCTCCAGGATGGGTTCCTGGGGCCGCGCGGCGGTCTTTTTCACCTGCAAATCGACGCCGCGGCCGACCATCATGGACGCAAGGTCCTGCGCGGTGGTCTCTGAGGGCCGGGTCGTGCCGATCACCTTGCCCTGGCGGATCACCGTGATGCGGTCCGCGATGGCAAGGACCTCTTTCAGCTTGTGCGTGATAAAAAGGATCGTACGGCCCGATGCGCGAAGGCTCCGCATGACGGTGAAAAGCTCGTCCGTTTCCTGCGGGGTGAGCACGGCAGTGGGCTCGTCAAGGATCAGCAGGTGCGCCTCCCGCGACAGCGCCTTCACTATTTCCACGCGCTGCTGCTGTCCGACGGAAAGATCACCCACCATTGCGTCCGGATCCACCTCGAGGCCGAATCGCCGCGAAAGCTCGCCGATCTCCTGCCGGGCGCGGCCGCGGTCCAGGAAACCGAAGCGTCGTGTGCGCTCGAAGCCGAGCATGACATTTTCTGAAACGGTGAAGACGGGGATCAGCATGAAGTTCTGGTGTACCATGCCGATGCCGGCCTTGATGGCCTCCCCGGGATTTGCGAAATGGACGGGCGCGCCGTCGATCTGGATGACACCCTCATCCGGTCGATACAGCCCGTCGAGGACATTCATCAGGGTGGTCTTGCCCGCCCCATTTTCGCCGAGGAGGGCATGGATTTCACCCTCCTCGGCTGTGAGACTGATGCGGTCATTGGCCACAAGGTCTCCAAACCGCTTCGAGATCCCTTGAAGCTCCAGCCGCATCGCGGAAAAGGCTACGGCTTCGGGTAGCTCTTGGGATCGACGGAGATCGACCCCGCGATGATGCCCGCCTTGATGGTTTCGATGTCGGCCTTGAGCTGCGCCGGGATCTTGCTGTCGTAGTCATGGTAGGGCGCGATGTCGACGCCCTTGTTGGCGAGCGTTCCGGAGTAGTTGCCGCCCTTGAATGTGCCCTTCAGGGCTTCCGTGGTCGCTTCTTCGACCGACGCACCAATGCCCTTCATGACGCTCGTGAGGAGCAGGCTGCCGTACTGGGGCGCGGAGATGTAGCCGTCCGTGTCGACCCAGATCAGGTACACCGGCTTGTCCGGGCTTGCCTGGTTGTGTTGCTGAACGGCCGCTGCCGCGCCCAGACCGACCGACCCTGCCACCGGCAGGACGACGTCTGCGCCCTGGTTGATGAGCGCGTCGGTGACTGTCTTGCCCTTTGCCTGGTTGGTGAAGTCGTTCGTGAATGTGCCCGCGGCCTTGTCAGAATCCCAGCCGAGCACCTGCACCTTTGCCTTGTTCTTCTGATCGTAGTAGCGGACGCCCGCCGCGAAACCGTTCATGAAGATGGTAACCGTCGGGATGTTCATGCCGCCAAACGATCCCACCTTGCCCGTCTTCGACATGCCGGCGGCCAGGTAGCCCGCCAGGAACGCGGCCTGATCGGTCTGATACGTGAGCGCCAGGACATTGGGCAGCGCCGGGTCATAGGCGTAGTCGACGATCGCGAACTTCTGGTTGGGGTTGTCCTTTGCTGCCTTGGCGGTGTCATCGCCCATCAGGAAGCCAACCGTCACGATGATGTTCGCCTTCTTGGTCACGAACTGCTGGATATTCGGTGCGTAGTCGCTCTGATTCGCGGACCCGAGGTACTGGACCTGGACTCCGAGATTCGCCTGCGCATTCTGCAAACCTTTCCACGCGGATGCGTTGAAGGAGCGGTCATCGATTCCGCCCGTATCCGTCACTTCGCCTGCGATGAAGCTGTCCGCGCCCTTGATCATCACCGCGCCGGATGCGGTTTTCTTCGGGGCGCAGCTCACGAGAACGACGAACGCGCAGACGACGACTGCCGCGATCGAAAAGAGAGAAGTCTTTCTCATCGGAACCTCCTTGAACCTGTTGTGAACACGACCGACCAGACCTGTACGCGACCACCCGGCGACGCCGCGTGAATCGAAGACGACATGGTCCGGATTGTAGGGTGGGCATGTGTGCATGTCAAGAAGAACGGGTCTCTCAGCCGAGCAGGGAACGGAATTCGGCCTCGCTCACGATTGTGACGCCGAGGCTGTGCGCCTTTGCGAGCTTGCTGCCGGCACTCGTGCCGGCGAGCAGGTGCGTGGTCTTCGCGCTCACGGAGGTGGTCACGCGGCCGCCCCGTCGTTGCACTTCCTCCATGGCCTTTTCGCGCGGAGAGAAGCTCTCGAAGCTTCCCGTGACGCACCATGTCTGACCGGTGAAGATCTGCGCAAGGCCGTCCGCTTTTTCGCGCGGGGATTCCCGCATCTGCACGCCAGCCTCGCGGAGGCGCTGAATGCGCGTTCGTATCGCGGGACGCCGCAGCTCCTCGAGGAGCGTCGCGGCGGTCCTTTCGCCGACGCCGTGGATTGCAAGCAGAGGCGCAGGGTCGCCTGCGTCGGACACCGCCAGGAGCGAGTCGATGTCGGTGAAGCCCGCCGCGATCAGGATTTCTGCTGCCTTCTGCCCGATTTCCGGAATTCCCAGCGCCGGCAGGACGATGTGGAACGGCTTTTCCCGGCTTTTCTGTATTCCTTCCCTGATCTGGGCAACCTTCTTTTCGCCGAAGCCGGGGAGCTCCAGGAGCTTCTCAGGATCGAAGGAATAGAGGTCCTCCACGTTATGGACCAGCCCGCTCCCGATCAACGCCTCTATGGTTTCAGGCCCGATGCCCTCGATGTCCATCTGTCCCCGGCCGACGAAAAAGACGAGCCTTCCCTTGACCTGGTCGGGGCAGTCCGCGTTCGGGCAGAAATGGTGAGCGCCCTGCCGCACCAGGGCAGTCGCACACGTCGGGCACAAGGGAGGGAGCTTCCAGGTTGTCGCCCCTGTTTCGTTCTTTTCCAGCACTCGCTCCACCGCCGGGATCACGTCCCCACGGCGTGACACGGCGACACGGTCCCCGATGGCGAGCTCCAGCAGGTCGATGTATTCCTGGTTGTGGAGGGTGATGTTGGAAATGGTCGCACCGGAAATCTTCACCGGCTCCACCCGTGCGACCGGCGTGATGCGACCGGTGCGGCCCACCTGGACCTCGATGGCTTTCACGGTCGTCACCCCCTCGGGGGATTCGAACTTGAAGGCGATGGCCCACCGCGGGTGGTGACCCGTGTATCCGAGGCTTTCCCGGACCGCGATCTCATCGACCTTCACCACGATGCCGTCGATCTCGTAGTCCAGGGCTCTCCGCTCATTTCTTTCCGCTTGCAGGAAAGAGCCAATCTCCTCGAGCGCGCCGGTCTTCCACGTCGGATGCCGCCGGGCAATCTCGCCGCGGGTGGAGTCGTTGGTAAAATACGCCACCCGCGGGTTGACGGTGAAACCAAGCGCCCCGAGCTCCTCGAGAATCCCGGTGTGGGTCAGCATCGGCTTCGGAAAAAAACCCTCGTAGACGAAGATACTGAGCGGGATCCCCGCGACCTCGCTGCTCTTGACCCTTCGCAGCGAGCCGGATGCGAGATTTCGCGGGTTCGCATAGGGGTCCTCCAGCGTGGCGTTGATGGTGGAGAAAAGGCTGCGCGCCAGAAAGACCTCCCCGCGGACAGCCACGGTCACGGGCCGCGCCAGCCGGAGAGGCACGGTGCCGATTGTCTTGACATTGCCGGTCACATCGTTGCCGACAATGCCGTTCCCCCGCGTCACCGCCCGTTTCAGGATGCCTTTCTCGTAATAGAGCACCATGGAGGCGCCGTCGATCTTTTCCTCGCAGACGAATGAGAGGGGGCAACCCGCATTGCGCTCGGTTTTTGCCATCCAGGCCGTGAGCTCCTCGGTCGTGTACGACTTGTCGAGGCTCAGGACGGGAATAGTGTGCGCAACCTCGGGAAGCTCCTGCGTGATGTCAGAGCCGACGCGCCGCGTCGGTGAATCGGGCAGGGCGAGGTCGGGGTAGTCGCGCTCGATTGCGGAAAGCTCGTCGAACAGCCTGTCGTACTCCGTGTCGGATACCAGCGGCTTGCTTTCGACGAAATATGCATGCTGATAGCGTTCGAGGAGGCCTGAGAGCTCTCTGGCGCGCGCGCCCGCTTCCCGGTGGGTCATCTGCGCTCCGGCCGGAACAGGCTACTCTTGCTTGAGAAATGCGTCAGGGAAGCCGCGATAGCGGAACCACGTGAGCAGGGTCCCGCTCTCAGCCCTGTTCAGAGGGCCGATGACAACCTTGAAGACCGGCGTGCCCGAGTCCGCCGGGCCCTGCACCAGCGTGGGGTAGGTGGCTGCCAGCTTTGCGGCGAGATCGCGCGCCATTTTTTCCGCACCGTAGGCCCCGAGCTGCAGGAAATATGTGTCCGACTTGGCGCTGCGCGGGAGAGACGCCACCATAGTGGCTGCAGTCGCCGGGGACGGCGTCGTGCCCGCGGAAGCCGCTGCCGCAACGGTCGTTGCCGCTGCAGGCGTCTTTGTGGCAGGGGTCGATGCAGTGGTCGCCGCAGGGTTTGTGACAGCGGCCGTCGCAGGTACCTGGATCGGCGGCGGCTCGGGAGCAGCCATCGCAAGCATCTGCGCCGGGGTGGCAGGGGGAAGGATGGAAGGATCGGTCACATCCGTCTGGACCGGCTCAGGAACGACCGGCGCCTGCTGCTCGGGCTCCGGCTCGGGTGATGCCAGGGCAACAGCGGGCGGTTGCTGTGCCGTCGGGATCCCTGCAATCGTGCCGACGATCTCGGTGGCCTGGGACTCTTCAGGAGCCAGGGGATCCGTCAAGGCGATCGCCGGGCTCTGCGTCTCGGCGCCCGCCGCAGCGGTCGTTTCGGTGCCGACGATCTCGGTGGCCTGGGACTCTTCAGGAGCCGAGGGATCCGTCAAGGCAATCGCCGGGCTCTGCGTCACGGCGCCTGTCGCACCGGTCGTTTCGGTGCCCACGATCTCCAAAGGCGCTGAATCCTGGGGCGCAATCGCATCGGTCATCGCAATGCTTGCCGAAGGCGCTGCGGCGGGCGGTGTCGCCGTCTGGTCGCTCACGTCAGTCTGGACGGGTGAAATAGCCGGGGCGGCCTGGTTTTCCGCCAGAGGCTCAGGGGAGGCGAGGGCGACTTCCCCGGCGATCGGGGCGGCGGGCGCGGCGGTCGGATTCGTCCCGACGATCTCCAGCGCCTGCGACTCCTCGGGTGCCAGCGCGTCAGGCAGCGCGATGGTCGGCGACGGCGCGGCAACAGCGGCCGCAGGCTTTTCGTCGACGGAAGTGATCTGCGGCGGCGAAGGCTGGGCAGGCGTGGTCGCCGCGGGGTTTTGCGTCGCCTGCGGAGTAGCAGCCGCAACGGCGGTCTGCGGGGTTTCCACCGGCTTTTTATACGCGAACTTCTGGTCCTCACGCGGCGGCTGGAAGACCTGCTTCTGCGGGAGGCGTCCGGCGGCGGCCGCCACGATGGCCGCATTCTGCGCAGCGACGGCAGCAGCCTGCTGGCGTGCCGCCTCAGCCTGCGCGGCAGCCTGTGCCGCGGCTTGTATCGCTGCGGTATCGACGGGGGCCTGAACCTGCGTCGTCTGTGTCGCCGCCTGCTGCGGCGCCGGCTCGACAGGAGCGCTCAATTGCGGCTGCGGCGCCACGGCAGCCGTCGCGGGTGCCGCGGCGCTCGGAAGGCTGGTGTCAACCGGTTGGGGCGTCTGTGCACTCTGGTCGGGCTGTGTCGTGCTGTCGGGGGTGGGGTTTGCCGGCGCAGTTGTCGTCGCGGACGAGCCCGTCTGGGCCTGCGTCACCTTCGTTGTCGCGGAAGTATCGGGAGTCGCTGTCGACGGGGAGGCCACGGCCGTCTGCGCGGCGGCGGTGTTTGCGCTGGACACGGCGGACGTGACATTCCCGTACACGGCGCCGGGGTTGAGGTCGGGATCCATGCTGATCGTCTGTTCCCCGGTTCCCGTCGAGGAGGCGGCCGGCGCTCGCGCGGTGATTGTGACGCGCACACGGGCGAGTGTTCCCTGGCTGATTCCCAGTGCTGCGGCGGCCATGGGGGAGAGGAGGACCAGGATATCGGTCTGGCCGTCGATCTGCTTCGTGATTGTGGCGGTCGCCGTTTTGCCCGAGTCGAGATTCTGGATTGCTATCCGGGTATCTTGCGGAAAGGAGTTCGAGGCGGCGAACATGCCCCCCTCGAAGGTGGCATCACCCCGCTGCAAGGCCGCGTTCCCGTCCGTGAAGCTCGCCGCGGACGCAAGGAGAGGGACGAGGAGCAGGCCGAGGCTGATCCATCTCTTCATACGATAGTTCTCCTCCCTTTATGATCGGAAAAAAACGGGAGGCTCTGACCACAATTTTCGCCAACCATGGGCGTCACTCTTCTATGGTAGCAAAGTTTTGTGCGACAAGCGAGCACCTTCTTACGCACCGTGTTTCCCCGATTCATGCGGGCGGGACCCGGGCCGCAAGGGCGCTGCCCACATCCTCCGCGATGGGCGCGGCAAGTGTGGCTCCCAGCGCTCCCCTGTCCATTTCGCGCTCATGACCGCTGTTNNGCCGCGATCCGGGTTGTCCCTCCGGCGAGTGTGTCCGTGTAGTCGGCCTGCACCTCGAGGATCACATCCGCCCCGGCGGTCCGCGCAAGGCGCGAAATCTCCGTCACGCCCGCCGCAGGCGTGACACCCGGCAGATCGAAGACGATGAGGCCGGCATCAAAAAGACGGGCGGCAAGAGCCTCCCGAATGGGAAGGGGAGCGGTCAGGGGTTGTCCACCCGCGGTCTCCTGGATCACGAGGAGGATCGTCTGGGCTGACAAGGGGACCGCTGTGCCCAGGAATGCAAAGAGCAACAGAAAGGCACAAACGAATCCACGCCGGTCGGGTTGGAGCTTCATCTGCTTCAGTATCGGCATCATGAGCCATACGCCGTGGGCTTGATGAAGCACACGCACGATGATACGTTTCATGTATACTTTATGAGCGACATGAATAACAGCGACCTCGCCGGCCAGGAGCGCCCGGATGACACCATCTCGTTGCTCGATCTCATCGCGGTCATCGTCCGCCGGCGGTGGATGATCATCATCATCACGGCGATCGTTGCGCTGGTGACGCTCGGGATCCTCGTGGCGTCCATCATGCTTCCCCCCACATCGAGATGGAACCTGCTGCCGACCAAGTTCAGACCGACCGTCAAAGTCCTCGTGCAGGATTCCTCGGCCTCCAGCGGCCTGTCGTCGGTGTTGAACCAGACCGGGCTCGGCGCGCTTTCGGGCCTGCTCGGCTCATCCGCCCTTACCGGGCGCGGCACGAGTGCGGATCTCGCACAGGCGCTTCTGAAGAGCAAGATCATCGAAGATGGAGTGGCGGAAAAATTCGACTTCGTGAAGCGGTATG
>PMDT01000206.1 GCA_003154555.1 Spirochaetaceae bacterium | reverse complement strand
GACGCTCTTCGGCGTCACGGGACTCACCTTGACGCAGGAGCAGGATGCACCCGGCCCCGTCTTCCTTGTGAAATATGACATGTGGAACCCCGCCGGTGTCCCCGACACGGGAAAGGCGCCATCGATGGACGCCGCCCCTGTCTCAGAAGGCCACCACGTTGTCGACAGGGTCTCCTTGAAGATTGACAGGGGCGACTGGCTGATCGAAAGGATCGACCAGGTGTCCTCGGACGCCCTGCCGGCCCCGTAGCACGGTACTCCGCGCGGAGGGCGGCGAATGCCACTGCGTACAGTGGCCGCACAAATGCCACTGCGTACAGTGGCCGCGAAAAGCGCAGTTTCCGAACGGCGTCCGTGCGGTACCGCGCTATCCTCTTCGACAATGCAGCGATATACTTATCCTCGAGGGGATATGAAAAAATACCTGGGCGACATCCTTATCGAGAAGGGCTATCTCAGCAGCAAGGATCTCGGCACCGCGCTCACCTACCAGATGCGCCAGGTATTCGGCAGTGAGCCGATCAGCAGCGCAACCGGGTTCATCCTCGATGTTGCCCGCACGAAGTACAATAACCGCGAAAAGTTCTACCTGGGTAAGATCCTCACGGGGTTGAAGCTCCTTCCGGAGAACAGGCTCCAGGAGGCCCTGGAAATTCAGAAAGCCGCCCCCGCGGACGTCACCCCCCTGAGCAAGCTTGACGCGCTCAACCGCATAATCGTGCGGATGAACTCTTCCTACAACCTCATCGACCTTCTCAACCAGGTGCTCGTTCTGGCCGCGCAGCTCGTGGATGCGGAGAGTGCGAGCCTTACGATACACGATCACGGGCGGGAGACGCTCGTGATCGTCATGCCCACCGGTCCCGGCGCCGAAGCCGTGCGTGACCGGGAAGTGCCGAAGGACCGGGGCATCGTCGGCTGGGTTTTCGGAAATGGTCGGCCGGTGATCTGCAACGATGCGGCCGCTGACGCCCGGTTTTACGCCGCCATCGATGCGGCGAGCGGTTACACGAGCCGACAGATCCTCTGCGTGCCATTGACGGTGCGTGACAGGAGACTCGGCGCTGTCGAAGCCATCAACAAGATCGGGACGTCAGGGCAGGCGGCGCGCGGCTTTTCCGAGGCCGACCAGTTCCTGCTGGAGATGTTCAGCGCGCAGGCGGCCATCGCCATTGAGAANNGCGGTGACGGAGGCACAGAAGGCGCACGCCGGATCGCTCGTTGCCGACTCTTTCCTCCACGAGATGGAGAAGTCGCTCATCCCCCTCAAGGGCTACGCGACCCGGCTGGGCGAGATATCGGAAGACGAGCGCGTGCAGAAATACCAGTCATACGTGGATCGAGAGATCGGCAGGCTGATCGTCCGGGGCCAGGACATGACGCGCTATCTTACGGACACATTTGCCCCCGCCGTCCGACCGGTGGGGCTGCGCGAGGTTTTGAAGGATCTCGAATCCCGCGTCTGGGTGGACTGCCGCACATCGGGCATCGCTTTCACGCTGGATATGAAGGGCGAGTGCACGATCAACGCCGATGAGGAGCTCTTGCGCGGGGCAATGGAGAATATCTTCCGCAATGCGCAGGATGCAATGCCCGCGGGCGGAACCTTTGCCGTTTCCGTTTCACCGGCGGACAAGGGAAAGGTGATGATCACCTTTGCAGACACCGGGACGGGCATCACGGCCGACCCCGTGAAGCGGGTTTTCGAGCAATTCTACACGAGCGGCAAGCCCCACGGCGCCGGGCTCGGGCTTGCAATTGCGCGAAAGATCGTCGACATGCACGGCGGCACCCTGGGCGCTGCAAACCGCAAGGATACGCCGGGAGCAATCTTCCGGATCACGCTCCCGACGTCCTGAGAAAGGCGTCGATCTCCGCGCCGGTCGGCATGGAGTATTGCGCGCCGCGGCGTGTCGTGGAAAGAGCGGCCGCGGCAGAAGCCCTGCGCAGCGAGTCTGTGACCGAAAGACCGCCAGCGAGCGACGCGGCGAAAACTCCGCAATAGCAGTCTCCTGCCCCCACGGTGTCCACGGCTTCCACCGGATACGGAGCGATCGGGACCACTCCGTCTGCCGACACCCAGAGGCTTCCCTCCCCCCCCAGCGTCACGATGACATTCCCGACGCCCCAGCCCAAAAGCACCCGCGAAAGCCGCGCCAGGAGCTCGGCTTCCGCCTCCGCCGGTATCGGCTCCCCCACGAGCGCAGACAGCTCGTTGCGATTGCAGATCAGGTATCTGACGGCGCGCAGCACCGCGGCATCGGGGCGCCTGCTCATGGTCGGCGCGAGATTCCACAGCACGCAGTGCCCTGCCGCATCCGCGCGGCGGATCAGGGTCTCGGTCGTCTCCTGCGGCACTTCATTCTGGAAAAGCGAGATGCAGGTCTCTCCTGGCAGAGCCTGCGGGATGCTCACATTGTCTGCGCTGAACAGGTTGTTTGCGCCCGGGGCGACTGCAATGGTGTTCTCACCCACCTCGTCCACGGTAATCTGGGCAATGCCGGAGGCAGCATCGGCCACGATGCGCACGCCGCGGGTGGAGACGCCGGTTTTTTCGAGGCTGGCGATGCGCTCCCGTCCGAATATGTCATCACCCAGGCAGCCAGAGAGCTGCACCACGGCGCCAGCCCGCGCGGCGGCGACGGCCTGGTTTGCCCCCTTGCCACCGGGATACGCCCCGTACGTGCCGTCGCCGACTGTCTCCCCGGGAACGGGAAGGCGCTTCACGTACACGACGAGGTCCGTGTTGATGCTGCCGAAGACGAAAACCCTTGCCGACATGGGGTTTGAGTGTAAGGGCCGCCTGAGGCGCTGTCAATTCGGCCCGAGACGCAACAGCTCGCGCCTGGGTTCTCTGCCTGAATTGAACAGCCGTGTGCCATTTGCTATGATCCATTCCACATGAAAGCGATTGAGTTGAGCAAGGCCTTCGATCCGAAGAGTTACGAGGATCGCATCTACGCCGAATGGCTCTCGCGGGGTCTCTTTGCCCCGGCCGCGGTGCATCGGGACGGCACGCAGAAGTTCGTGATCGTGATCCCGCCCCCGAACGTAACGGGCGTTCTCCACATGGGCCACGGCCTCAACAACTCGCTTCAGGATATCGTCATCCGCTACCACCGCATGATCGGGGATGACACGCTCTGGGTCCCCGGGTGCGACCATGCGGGCATCGCGACGCAGCACGTCGTGGAGAAGGAGCTGAAGAAGCGCGGCACGAGCCGGGTGCAGATCGGCCGCGAGAAGTTCATCGAAGAGACGTGGAAAGTCACCCGACGGCACCACGACATCATCGTGAGCCAGTTGAAGAGGCTCGGCTCCTCCTGCGACTGGGGACGCGAGCGCTTCACGCTCGACGAAGGGCTTTCCCATGCCGTGCGGGAGGTCTTCGTTTCCCTCTATGAAAAGGGGCTGATCTACCGCGGCAACTACCTCGTGAACTGGTGTCCGTCGTGCCGCACCGCTATCTCCGAC
The DNA here is from genome assembly GCA_003154555.1 of Spirochaetaceae bacterium. Lineage (GTDB taxonomy): Bacteria > Spirochaetota > Spirochaetia > SZUA-6 > Fen-1364 > Fen-1364. Next base: position 561 of record PMDT01000206.1, on the reverse strand, counting down.
GACGAAGTGGAGCACACCGAGACGCGTGGGAAGCTCTATCACTACCGCTACCCGCTCGCGGACGGCTCGGGCTTCGTCGCCATTGCCACGACACGCCCCGAGACCATGCTCGGCGANNGCGACACCGCCGTGGCCGTGCACCCGGAGGACCCGCGCTATGCCGGATTCGTCGGGAAGATGCTCGCCCTTCCCCTCACGAATCGACAGATCCCGATCATCGCCGATGCGCAGATCGATCGGGAGTTCGGCACAGGTGCGGTGAAGGTCACCCCCGCGCACGATCCGGTGGACAACGAGATCGGCCGCCGGCACAAACTGCCGCAGATCAACATCCTCACGCCTGACGGCACGCTGAACGACAANNCACACCCACCAGGTGGGGCACTGCTACCGCTGCAATACCGTCATCGAGCCTTTCCTGTCGGACCAGTGGTTCGTGAAAATGCGGCCGCTCGCCGACAAGGCGCTTGCAGCATGGCAGGACGGCAAAATCCGGTTCTACCCCCAGCGCTGGGAAAACACCTATTCGAGCTGGCTGCGCAACATCCGCGACTGGTGCAT
>PMDT01000347.1 GCA_003154555.1 Spirochaetaceae bacterium | reverse complement strand
CGACCGACGGCACCGACCCCACCAGCTCATCCCCAACCTACTCAAGCCCCATCGCCGTGGCGGGCGACGGAACGAGCGAGTCATTCAAGGCACTTGCGGTGGCCGCGGGACTAGGCGATTCCGCGGTGGCGCACGCATCCTACACGATCCACTACCCCGGGACCCTGGATGCCGGATTCCTCTCAACCGGCACAGGGGCGAGTGACGACATTAACACGGTCGCCATACAGAATGACGGCAAGATTATCATTGGGGGAAATTTTTTTGACTACAATTTAATCGCGCGGCAGTTTGTCGCACGGCTGAGCGCCGATGGAAGACTGGACACAGGTTTTGCCACCGGGCTCGGGCCGGACGGCAATGTGTATGCGGTTGCTGTGCAGAAGGACGGGAAGATTCTGATCGGGGGATCCTTCGGTCACTATGACACAACGCCGCGCGGGGGAATTGCACGGCTTTCCACCGGCGGCAGTCTGGACCCGGGTTTCCTCGGAACGGGCTCCGGCACTAATGGTGATGTCGATGCGCTCGTCATACAAAGCGACGGCAAGATCATTATCGGAGGAGGCTTCAGCACGTGCAATGGCACACCCCGAGGAAGCATTGCGCGCCTGAACAACGACGGCAGCCTGGATACCGGTTTTGCCACAGGTTCGGGTACTGTTGGCAGTGTTGAGTCCCTTGCCGTGCAAGGTGACGGCAGGATCCTCATCGGCGGGGGGCTTACGATGTACAACAGCACCCCGGTGGGACATCTTGCGCGGCTGAATACCGACGGCAGCCTGGACACAGGCTTCATCACAGGCACGGGCGCGGATTTCGACGTGACCGCCATCGCCGTGCAGAATGACGGCAAGATCCTCNNGCGATGGCAAGATCCTGATCGGCGGGCTCTTCACGTCCTACGCAGGTACCCTCCGGGGTGCCCTGGCGAGGCTGAACTCCGATGGCAGCCTGGACACCGGTTTCCTCGGCGTGGGCGCAGGAGCGAACAGCCCTGTGTTTGAGATCGCTCCGCAGGGAGACGGCAAGCTGCTCATCGTAGGCGACTTTGACCATTACAACGGCGTCGCCCGCCAGTTCGCAGCGCGTCTATGGAATTGAAGACGATGCAAACAAAGAAGACTTTGGCGGTAATTTCCCTTGTTCTTCTTCTCGTCGCGTGCCCCAATCCGACGCAAAGCCAGCAGGCAGCCGCCCCAACCTTCAGCCCGCTCTATGGCAACTTCAGCACAGACCAGTCGGTGACCATCGCATCCGCCACAACAGGCGCGACGATCTATTACACGACCGACGGCACCGATCCCACAACAGCATCCGCGACCTACGGGGGCCCCATCCCCGTTGCGGGCGACGGAACGAGCGTGACCCTGAAAGCTCTTGCGGCAGCATCCGGTATGAGCGACTCCGCGGTGACTCACGCGTATTACACGATCCACTACGCGGGGACGCTGGATACGGGATTTGCAACCGGGAACGAGGCGAATGCCGCTGTGTATCCCATTGTTCTTCAGAGCGACGGCAAAATCCTCGCCGCCGGGGCGTTTTCGACCTACAATAGCGCGAGTGCGGTGCGCGTTGTCCGGATGAACACTGACGGCAGCATAGACCCGAGCTTTTCCGGAACGGGTTTGGGTGCGGATGCACTCGTCATGGCAATGACGATGCACCAGAATGGAAAAATCATCATCGGCGGCTCTTTCACTCACTTCGACGGCACCTCGCGCGGGCACATCGCGCGGCTGAACGCTGATGGCGGCCTGGATACCAGTTTTGCCTCCGGCTCGGGAGCAGACTCCGACATCTTCGGCATTGCGGTGCAAAACGACGGGAAGACGATTATCGGCGGGCTGTTTACGATGTATGACGGCACCGTGCGGAATGCTATCGCCCGATTGAACGTCGACGGCAGTCTTGATCATGGCTTCGCAACGGGCGCCGGCCCGGACAACTGGGTGCAGGCAATCCTGCTGCGGCCGGACGGAAAGATCATCATCGGGGGGAACTTCACGACGTATGATAGTGTTCCCCGGGAATGCCTGGCGCGATTGAATGCCGATGGGAGCCTGGACGCGAGCTTCACCTCCGGTGTCGGGGGGCTCGGCGACGAGCTTTACGCGGCTGCGATGCAGAAGGATGGCAAGATAATCATCGGCGGGCACTTTTCCACGTACAGCGCAAGCGCCCGCGGGAATATTGCACGAGTGAATGCTGACGGCAGCCTGGACAGCACTTTTGCCACCGGTCCGGGAGCAACCGGCGGCGACATCGAAAGCATTGCGGTGAATGATGATGGCACGATTCTCATTGCAGGATCATTCACCGCCTACGATGGCACTTCCCGATTCCGTCTTGCGCGTCTCTCAAGCGATGGCAGCCTGGACACGAGCTTCCCTGCTTCCGGCACCGGGGCGAGCGGCAGCCTGTACGCGGTCACGCCACAAGCAGACGGCAGGATTCTCATTGGCGGGAACTTCATTACCTACAACCTTGTACCCTGCGGGTATATCGCCCGCATATGGAACTGAACGGCCGCGCCGGCGTCGCCCTACTTCGCTGTGACCAGCTTCTGCAATGATTGCAGGAGGCTCTTCATGCGCGGATCTTTTTCGGCCGAAACCTTTGCGGCAAGCCAGGCGTTCTGCGCATCCGCACCCTTCTGATTTGCCAGCCCCGTCATCAATGAGGCAAGCTGGTCCATGGCGCTCCGTCTCCCCGTGGCGATTCCATCGCTGGAAAGCTGCGAATCGTAGCGGTTGACCCGGCTTAAGATCCCGTCGAACACCTTGTTCAGCGTCGAGTAGAACCCAACCCTGCTGCCCCCGGATGCAAAGAGCGCCTTGCCCTGGTCGTCCTTGAACTTTGCAAGATTGTCGTCTTCCTGCTTCGCGTAGGTTATGTAGGCTGCCACGAGGCTGTTGAAATCCGCGAGGTTCTTCTGGTCCTCCGCTGAAAGCCCGGTGCCCGCGTTCGTGACGGGGGGGGCGGTCCCGGTCGCGCTGACCGACGCCTGCGCGGTCTTCAGCGCTTCGGCGGCGCGATCGGCGAGCTGTCGCTGTCGATCCGCCTCCTGGCGCGCCGCGGTGAGATCGCTCGTAAGGCGTGCGTTGTCCGCCCCGAGCTTCGTGACCTGCGCCGTGAGATCGGCTGCCTTCTTCGTGGCGGCGTCGAGATTCTTCTGCAGATCGGAGGAGGCGCTGGAAGAAGCGTTCGTGATGTCCCCGAACTTCTGGTTCAGCGCACGGAGCAGCGTCGCGCTGTCGGCTTTTACCGGGTCCTGGGTGCTTCCCAGGAGCGCGATGATGCTCTTCTTGACCGCCAGTATCTCCGCGAGCCCCGCGTCGAGCTGCTTCTGGACGGAGGCGAGCTGCGTCGTGAGCGCGTTCACCTGGTCGGTCTCCGCCTTGAGCGCGGCAGCGGCGCCGCTGTTCATCGCGGCCACGCTGTCGGCGATTCCCTTGACCGCGGCGAGATTCTGCTGGCTCTGGGGGTAGCCCTGGAGAATGCCCAGGTACTGCTGGAGGGCATCGGGATACTGCCCCTGCTTCTGCAGCGCCGCCGCCTGTGTGAGGAGCGGGGCGGCCGCCTGGGTCTGGTCGGCCTGGCTCTTCTGGCCGGTCACGGACGATGTCGCATTGCCGATGTTGGACAGCGTCGTGGCAAGGCGCGCCGATGTTTCGGGCAGGTAGCTGAACGCATCCCGATACGCCTGAAGGGCATCGGGGAATCTGCCGGCCGCAAACGCGGTCTCCGCGCGCGTGAGCCCCGCGTGGAGGGCGTCCTGCCGCGCGGATTCGGCGTCGCGCGCCTTGTTCGTGAAATAGGCGTAGCTCTTTGCGACCTCGGGGATCACCGACAGCGACTGGCCGTATTGCGTCTCCGCATCTGCCACCTTGCCGGCGCGCAGAAGCGTGTCGGCATTTGCGACCCGGCTGCGGATATCAGCGAGCTTGCTGGCAGCGTCCACGAGGGAGGCGGTGTCGACCTTCCCCTTGTCGATCTCGTTCTGCACGAGCGTTTTGAGCGAGTCGATGATGAAGAGGTCCACGGTCCGCCGCTTGGCAATCCCGGGAAGGGTTGCCACGTCACTGGAATTGACATAGGTGGATATCGCCTGGAGACTCACGAGGGCTTTCGGGTAATTCTTCGCGGCGATGTCGGCCTGCGCCACCCCGTACAGCCCCGTGATCTGCTGCGTCACGAGATCTTCCTGCTGTTTCTGTGACGTGAGGGCGGTGAGCTGTGCCTGCGTCTGCGCCTGCGAGCTTTGCAGCTCTTTCGTTTTCTGCGCGAGCTGGGTCTGGAGGTCCGCCTCGCGCTGCCGGGAATCCGCGAGCACCTGCTGACGGTCTGCATTCGCCTTGGCGAGGTCGGCATTGAACTGGGTCTGCAGATTCTGCAGCGTCGCTTCCGATTTTTTGCGCTCGTCGTCGGCCTGCGCCTTGAATGTATCGAGCTGCTTGTTGAAGGCAGCGTTCTGCTGTGCCGACATGTCGTTGAGCTTTTTCGTGATGTCAGCGTCGGACAGGCCCTGCTTCTGGAGGCGCGCCTTCTCCGCGTCCAGCTCCACCTGGAGGGACGCCTTCAACTGGCTCTCTTTTTCCTGGACCTTGGCATCCATGTTTGCCTGGAGGTCCTGTCTCTGCTTGTCGATCTGGGAGAGCTGGGTCTGGATCTGGCTGATCTGGCTGTTCTTTTCCTGGAGCTTGGCGTCGGATTCCTTCTTCACTTCCTCGATCAGCTTGCCTTCCGCGGTGATGGTGCCTGTATCTTCCCGCGAGGCCTGGGTCTCACCGCGCTGGAAGAGGAAATAGAAGAGCGCAAGACCCGCGGCAAGGACGACCACGGCGCCGACGATGACCATGACGGGGAAGAGCACGCCGCGCTTGGCCGCTTTGACGGCGAACATCTCCGGTTTCACCGCGATGCGGCTGCCGCTTGCGACCTTCTCGATCTCGGCCCGGATCTCCTTCTGCTCCTCCCGGGTGATGCCCGAGTCGGGGTCGAAAGCAAACTCCTCCCGGTCGTCGCCACCAAGCCCGAGTGATTTCCTGAGTGTCCGAGCCTTTTCGAGCAGTCCCAGCATGCGCGGTTATCCTGATCCGATTTTCGACAGCGTCATGGCCAATCTTGAACGAACGCTGTAAAACCTCATTTGTGCGTCATCACTTCCACACCGTCCCAGACGGGCGGCGGGGGATTCTTTTCGTACCTCTTGCTCCTTTCCAGGAGCGTGGCGGCCATCAGGTCGCGGGGCAGGATTTTCAGCGCGTCCTTGAAGTACCCAATCGCCCGCGAGAAGCTCCGATCATAGTACTCCGCCATGCCGAGATTGTGCAGTCCCCAGGCCTCTCTCTGTGCGGCGCTGAGATCGCGCCGGGCGGTGTAGATCTTCACCCCCTGCTTCTTGCCTTTCACCGCAACGGTGTCGAGGAGCCGGCAGGGAACGGAGTCCTTCACCGAGCGGTGGAGGCTCTCGGCGAAAAGCAGCTCCTGGCTGTACGTCTTCGTCAGGCCGCTGAGACGGGAGGCGAGGTTCACCGGGTCGCCGATCACGGTGTAGCTCATCTTCGTCTCGGTGCCGATGGTCCCGAACGTGACCAACCCCCTGTTGATGCCGACGCTCACGGAAAACGGCGTGTGGCCGTCCGTGATGCGCCGCTTGTTGAACTCACGCAACGCCTCCGTCATCTCGATGCCGGCCATCACGGAGCGCAGCGCATCGTCCTCCCGCTTGACCGGGGCGCCGAAAAAGGCCATGACCGCGTCCGTGATGTACTTGTCCACCATGCCGCCGCGCGCCTGGATGGTGTCCACCATGGCGCGGAAATACGGCTCCAGGGACTGCACGAGCTCGTCGGGGCGCAGGGACGTGGCGATCTCGGCATAATTGGTGATGTGGGAGAACATCACGGAAAGGATGCCTTCGTCACCGCTCACCTTGCTCTCATTCGCCTGGACCTGGTTGATGACGTCTTCCGGCACGTACTGGCGGAAGACCTCCTTGATCTTCCGTTCGCGCATGCGGGCAACGGCGGCCTTCAGCGCGAACGCCTTGATCTGCCGGTATGCCTCGTCGAGCCCATTGACCATGATATTGAAGGTCTGGGCGAGCTGACCGATCTCGTCGTGGTACTCCACCACGACACGCTTCGAGAGGTCGTTGGTGGAGATGATGTCCTGCATGGTTGCGGCCACGCGCCGCAGGGGCCGGGTGAGATAGCCGGAAAAAAAGAGGACCAGGATCACGCCGCCGAGGATTGCCGCCACGAGGATGATGCCGGTGCGAATGGCGATCTGGTTCACCTGGTCATAGAAGGCGGCCCGCTCCTCGGTCACGACCATGTACCAGCCGAATGGATCGAACCAGAAACCCTGGGCGACCCGATCCTTTCCGCCGATGGCAACCGTGACAAGGTCGGTGCTCTTCTTTGCCGCGAGTGCGGCGATCCTTTCCTGCTCCCGGGGCTGGAGCGTCACGTCGCTCGTGCTCATCCGCACCGCGCCGTCCGGCCCCGTGGCAAGGATGAGCTCCGTGGCACTCCGCACGATGCTGCGCGCGTAGCCTTCCACCGCCTGCTGGGTGGCGGAGACCATCTCGGGCTTTCCCGTCAGATTGTTGTCGACAAGGAGCCGCCACTGGCTCTCCGCCTGGGTCTGAAGCTCCTGGGACTTGAAACCAAGGAAATCCTTGGCAATGCGGGTGATACCGTTGGATGCGGAGAAGTAGCTGCTCACGCCGGTGAGGGCGAGCGTTGCCACGATCAGGGGCACGACGATCAGGACGATCTTCAGGCGGATGCTCACGAGGCCCTCGGAAGGTCGATGCCGTTCCAGCTCTCGGGAGGAGGCTCCTTGTCGAATCGCGCGCAGCGCTCCAGGAACATCGTGGCAAGCTCGTCACCCGGCAGGGCCTTCAGTACGTCGCGGAAGTATCCCGCGGCGCGCTTGAAGTTCCTGTCGTGGTATTCCGCCATGCCGAGATTGTGCTGGCTCCAGGCATCCGTCTCCCGGGCCTCCAGAATCCGGCGCGCGGTGTAGATCTTGATCGCACCCGCGCCGTGGACAGGCACCCAGTCCAGGAGACGACATGGTATCTTGTCGTGCACCGAGCGATGGAGGCTTTCCGAGAATATAAGCGGCTGGTGGTAGATCTTTGTGAGCCCCTCGAAATGCTCCGCGAGCTCCGCCATGTCGCCAATGACCGTGTATTCCTTCTTCTTCTCCGTCCCGATGTTGCCGATTGTCACCATGCCGTAGTTGACGCCGACGCCGATGCGGAACTCGGGCATTCCCGCCGACCTCTGCCCGGCGTTGAAGCCACCCAGCGCTTC
>PMDT01000130.1 GCA_003154555.1 Spirochaetaceae bacterium | reverse complement strand
GGAGAAGGACATCGACGCGGCATTCGCCTCCGGCGTCGCCGGGCTTATCCACGTCTCGGGAGTCGAAGACGGCATCCCCACGGCGAGCTACCGCGACGCGCATCGCGTGCTCGTCACCCCGGCAGATCATATGGCGAGCCGGCAGCTTGTCGCGCGCATGGTGTCCCTGGGCTACAAAGGCGACATCTCCTTCGAGCCGTTTTCCTCGGCGGTGCAGTCGATGAGTCGGGAGACCCTGGCGGCTGCGCTGCGAAAGAGCATCGAGTTCCTGAGCGGCGATTGATCCCGGCGACCCCGGAGGCCGCGCGCGCTTAGTTCCTCCGCACGTTCTTGCGCACGTCGATCGTGACCGCGACGACGATGATGATGGCGCGTGCCACCTGCTGGAAGTCCGCGGANNTTCATGACGCCGATGATGAGCGCGCCAATGAGCGTACCCCCCGCGCTTCCCAGGCCGCCGGCAAGGCTCGTGCCGCCAATGACCGAGGCGGCAATGGCGTCAAGCTCATAGCCCAGGCCCAGTCCCGGTTGTCCCGAACCGATGCGCGACGTCAGCACGATGGCGGCCACTGCGGCGAGAAAGCCGGCGAAGGTATACACGAGGATGAGGTAGCGGCTGGTCTTAATGCCGGACACGACGGCCGCCTGGAGGTTGCTCCCCAGCGCGTACGTGTAGCGCCCCCAGAGCGTGTGCTGCAGGATCACATAGGTGAGCGCGACACAGACCAGCAGGATGATGGCAGGGTTGGGGATCCCCAGGACGGTACCCTGGCCAATGGCCTGGAAGGCATCGGTGAGACTTCCGCGGGGGCGGCCCTGCGAGTAGATGAACGCCCAGCCCCGGGCGAATGTCATCATGCCCAGGGTGGCGATGAAAGGCGGGATCTTCAGCTTGGAGATCATGGCGCCGTTCAGGAAGCCGACGAAGGTTCCCAGTGCCAGCCCGATGAGGAGCACGAGCAGGATCGGCCAGGGGTGCCCGCCCGCGAAGAGGCGGTCCATCGCATCGGCGGATTGCACGAGGCTCGCGACGAACACCGAGACGATGGCCACGACTGCTCCAGAGGACAGGTCGATGCCCGCCGTGATGATGCACATCGTGACCCCAAGGGCGATAATCCCGATGACGCTGATCTGGCGCAGCACGTTCAGCAGGTTGTTGATCCTGAGGGAAATCCCCCCCGAAAGGATCGCGATGATCGCCACGAGCCCGATAAGGATGAGGAGAATGCTGTATTTGCTCATGAACTTCAGAACCTGGGATTCGCGTCTGGGAGCAGCCTTTTCCGTCTCAATCACGGGTCGCCTCCGCCTTTGTGCCGCGTGCCGCACGTCCCCGTGCGGGCGCCAGCAGCTTCAGTAGTAGTGGACTTCCTTGAATGTGCTGAGGGGCTCGCCGGTGGCCATGTGGAGGATTTTCTCCTGCGTGGCCTCGGCGCGCGTGATCTCTCCGACCTTCTGTCCCTCGTGCATCACCATGATCCGGTCGGACATCGCGAGTATCTCCGGCATTTCCGAGGAAATGAGGATGATTGCCTTCCCCTCTTTCGCAAGGCTGGACATGATCTTGTAGATCTCGGCCTTTGTCGCCACGTCGATGCCCCGGGTGGGCTCGTCCAGGATAAGGAGGAAGGGAACCGTGGCGAGCCAGCGCGAGACGAGGACTTTCTGCTGGTTGCCGCCGCTCAGGAACATCACGAGCTGGTCGAGGCTGGGAGTCTTGATCCGCAGCGTCCCTACCGCGTTGTCGCAGAGCTTGCGCAGGGAGCGGTGCCTGAGGAAAAGCCCGCTGAGATTGTTCCGCAGGCTGGGCATCGTGATGTTGTCCCGTACGGAGAGGTTCAGGTAGAGGCCGCTGCGCTTGCGGTCCTCCGTGAGGAACGCCATTCCGAGGCGGATTGCATCGTAGGGGCTGTCGATCTTCACGGGCTTTCCGTGGACTTTCACGGTGCCCTGCTGCTTCGGGGTGATGCCGAAAAGGGCTTCCATCACCTCGGTGCGGCCTGCCCCGACGAGGCCGGAAACACCGAGGATCTCGCCTTCGCGCACGGAGAAACCGATGTCGCTGAAATACCCGCGGCGCGTGAGGCCCTCCACCTCCAGAACGGGCTGCCCGAACTGTGCGCTCTCCTTCTGGTAGAACTGGTCGATGGTGCGGCCGACCATCATCTTGATGAGCTTTTCACGGGTCAGGTTCACGCTGTCTTCCCGCCCGACGAACTCCCCGTCGCGGTACACGCTCACCTCGTCGGTGATGGCAAAGACCTCGTCCATCTTGTGCGTGATGAAGATCACCGCGNNTTCTCCGTGAGCGCCGAGGTGGGCTCGTCCATGATGATGAGGTCAGCCTTGCGGGAAACGGCCTCCGCGATCTCCACGAGCTGCATCTGGGCAACGCTGAGCCTGCCCATGATATCGCGGGGGCGCAGGTTGATCTTCAGCTCTGCGAGGATCTCGGCGGCCCTGCTGTCGATGGCGCGATGGTCTATGAGCCCGATCTTGTTGAGGATCTCGCGGCCGAGAAAAATATTCTGCGACACGGTCATGTAGGGCAGGGGGCTCATTTCCTGGTGGATCATCGAGATGCCCTGGCTGAGGGCATCGTGCACGTCCTCAAAGGACGTCTTCTTTCCCCGCAGCGTTATCGTTCCCGCGTCGGGCTTGTACAGGCCGATGGCGATTTTCATGAGCGTGGACTTGCCGGCGCCGTTCTCACCCATGACGCCGTGGACCGTGCCGGGCCTGACCATGAGCTGCACGCCGTTCAGGGCATGGACACCGGGGAAGCTCTTGTGGATGCCCTCCATCTGCAGGATGTACTCGCTCACCGTCACGATCCTCCCGGGCAATGGCACAGAGTGCGCCGGGGGTGGCTGGATGTCCAGACCCCCGGCGCTCATTTCTACTTCATGTACTTCGTGTAGTTGTCAAAGGTCACGGGCTCGAACGGAATCGCGGTGAATGTTGGAACGGTCTGCTTGTTCACAAGCTTGATGGCCGTCTGCACGGCGCCCCGGCCCTGCGCCCCGCCGTTCTGGAACACGGTCATGTCAAGGCGCTTGTCGGCGATGAACTTCAAGGCGTCAGACGTGGCATCGACGCCGGTGACGAGGACCTTGTCCTTCATCTTCTTCTCTTCGAGCACGAGGACGGCGCCGATCGCCATCTCGTCATTGTTGCAGATGATCGCGTCGATCTTGTCGCCGCTTGCCAGCCAGTTCTCCACGACGGTCACCGCATCCGGCCGCTGGAAGTTCGCGGTCTGCTCGCGGACGACCTTCATGCCGGGATACTTCGCGAGAATGTCCTTGGATCCCTGGGTCCGTCCGATCTGCGGTGCCGATCCCATGGTTCCCATCAGGATGGCAACATTGCCCTTGCCTTTCAGCTTGTCGGCGACGAACTGCGCTTCGAGATTGCCCGCGACGACCTCGGGGGAGGCCACCGCGACGACCTTGCCGGCCGTGAGCGCCGAATCGTCGGGCTTGCGGTTGAAATAGACAAGCGGGATCTTCGCATCGAGGCACATCTTCGAGATGCGCGGAGCGATCGTCTGGTCGATGACGTGGATCATGATCGCATCGACGCCCTGGGTGATGAAGTTTTCGATCTGCTTGATCTGCTCGTTCGGATCGCGCTTTCCGTCGGCTGCGATGATGTCGATGTTGCTCTTCTTCGCTTCGTCCGTGAGCTGGTCAAGCGCGTAGCGCATGAACACGTCATTGAAGTCCTCGATGGTGACTCCCATCTTGAGCTTCTTCGGTGCCGCGGACGCAATGAGCGGCATTGCGACGAGCGCGATTAGCGCAATGAGAAGAACCTTTCTCATACACACCTCCTCCGAAAGTCTATTGCGTTTGCTATGCAAACGCTTGCAACCAGAGAACTGATATCAGCTCCAGTATTACTTGCTCCGGACGGCAGTTGTCAAGGACGATTTTTCGAAAGTTTCGATTTTTCGTAAGTTGGATATGCCTCCGCAGTTCTTTCCATAAAGAAAGTCTGAAGGACACGGCAAAACGTATCATGCGAAACAAGCGTGCATGCCGGCTGTCCGGCTGTTCGATGGCTGTCAGGCCCCGAGCTGGACAATTCTCCGGTTCTTGACGGCCTCTGTCGCTGCGCACGCCCATTCCACCGCTCTGTATCCGTCTTCCAGACCCACAGAAGGCTGTCTGTCCTCGATGATGCAATTGCAGAAATCCTGCATCTCTTCAAGGAAGGTCGGCTCCCAGTATTCAAAGAACCAATCCGCGCATTTGACGACAACTCCGTCCGCATTCATGTAGGTCACCCGGTCCTTGACGGGTGTCGTGCCCACGCGGATACAGCCTTTGCTCCCGTACACCTCGGTCTCGACATGGTATCCGTAGGAACAGTTCCTGCTCGTCTCTATCTGCCCGATGACGCCGTTTTCGAACTCCGTGAGGACCGAGCAGTTGTCGATGTCGCCCACCGCTTTCAATCCTTCATAGACGAACACGCCCCCGAGGCCGTAGACACTTTTCGCCTCCGAGCCAATCAGCCAGCGCGCACAGTCGAAATCGTGGGTCAGCATGTCCATGACGAGTCCGCCGCTCGTCGGGCTGAACTTGATGATGAACTCCGCCATGGATGCCGGGTCCCGGTTGATCATTCTGACCTGGATCGGTCTCCCGATGAAGCCGCGGTCAATCTCCTTCTTCGCGCACCGCAGCGACTTGTCAAACCGACGATTGTACCCGACCTGCAGCTTCATCCCGGCATTCGCATCGACCGCAGCCTTGATTTTCTGGATCTCCTCCATGCTCATTCCGATCGGTTTTTCCGTATAGACGTTCTTTCTTCCGATCCGAGCTGCTTCGCAGATCATTGCGGCATGTTGCGGGGAAGATGATGCAATGACGATTCCATCGAGATCCTCACTCTCCAGCACTTCCCGGTAGCTCTTCGTCACCCGCTTCGGGTCCATCTCCGCTGATACGGAATCCAGTTCCTGCTGGACGATGCTGCACACGGCCCGCAATTCCGCGTTCGGAATTCTATAGCGGATGTTCTCCGCGTGCTTGCGGCCCAAACGACCCAAACCGATGACTCCCAATCTCACCTTGTCCATGGCCAGCTCCTGTTGTCGTCCGGCAGGAGGCGATCTCACGGTTCGCGCCGTATCGCTCGCTCCCCGCGGGACGACAAATGATGGTGTTGCCGCGATTGAGGCGCGGCCCGCAATCAGGTCGTCAACATCACTTTGAAGGCGTGCTCCTTGTCATGTGTTGCCAGCTCGAAAGCCTCGTGGATTCTTTCGAGCGGGAAATGGTGCGTGTTGAGCGCCGCAAAATCATATGTTGTGCGGACGCGATCCATGAAGCGGATGGTGCGTTGGGCGAAGTTTTTCGTGCCTCCGGCGCCGGAGATCGACAGGGTCCTCCAGATCGTCTTTCCGATCTCCACGGGGATCTTTCTCCCGATCGAGTGGCCGATAAGACGGACTCTTGCACCGTGACCGCCAATATCGAAAAGCGATGCGATGGCTGCGTCGTTTCCCGAGCATTCGACAATCACAGTTCCCATCCGTCCATCCGTGAGCTCTTCGATCTTCTTTATCAATCGATCCCCCGGGTCGATCGCGTGCTCGGCCCCGTATTTCTTTGCACGTTCCCTCCGCGTTGCGATCGGATCCACCACGATGGTTTTCGCTCCGGACGTCCGTGCGACCATGCACGCGGATAGTCCGACCGGACCGGCGCCGAGAATGACTGCGACATCGGCGGCATCGATATATCCGCCGTTTCCCCAGATTCCGAAATAGCCGATCGAAAAGGTTTCCACCCAGCCCGCGTCCTCGAAGCTCCACCCGTCGGGGACCCGGTGGAGATACTGCTCCTCGATGACCATGTACTCCGCCATTCCCCCGGGCGAATCCGGACGAAATCCGGCTTCCCGCATGTTCAGACAGGCCGATGGCATCAGCCCCTCCTGGCAGTTCCTGCACACGCCGCACTGCATGACGCAATCCCCGCTCACCTTGTATCCCGGCTGCATGCTGCGGACCTCGCTGCCGATTTCGACGACCTGGCCGCCCCATTCATGACCGGGCGTATACGGGCCGAGATCATATCGACCTTCCTTCGAGTTGCCCTCAAGGCACTCGACGTCTGATCCGCATATCCCGCACGCTCCTACTTTCACGAGCACCTGGTGTGCCTTCAGAGCTGGCAGGTCGATTTCAGCGAGCCGCAGATCATGTGGTCCGTACAAAAATGCAGTTGTTGCCTTCATCGTGTGCCCCCCATCGTATGGAAAAGCCAATTTCCGCAACTGTCAATCCTGTTTATGACGGCCTCGCCATGCGTGGTTTGCGTCAGCCGGGAGCCCGACTGGTTGACATGGCTGTAAACGTTTGCCAAGATTGACCAAGATGGAGCCATAGTTGAGGGTGACAATCAAGGATATTGCCAAAGAAGCGCATGTTTCCTACGCGACTGTCTCGCGCGCCTTCAACAACGACTGCTGCGTCAAGCCTGAAACAAGGACGAGGATCCTCGAAATCGCCAAACGCCTCAATTACAGCCCGAATGGGCTGGCACGGGGTCTGGTGCTGAAACAGACGAAAACCATCGGCCTGATCATTCCCGACATTACCAACCCCTTCTTTCCCGAGGTTGCGCACGGCATCGAGGAGGGAGCAAAGGAGGAAGGGTACAGCGTCTTTCTGTGCAATACGAACTGGGAGCAGGGGAGCGAGCTGCAGTATGTCAGGCTCCTGGCGGAAAAAAGGGTCGATGGGCTTGTCATCGCGTCGGTTTTCAAAGCTCCGGATCCCGAGCAGGAGGCCTTGTTCGAGTCCATTCCCGTGGTGTACGTGGACAGGCCGCCTCACTCCACCCGGTGGAGCTATGTCGTGATCGACAACGTCCGGGGCGGTTTCATCGCCACGAAACACCTCATTGAGGCGGGATATCGCACTATCGGTTTCATCGGGGCAGTTGAACAGTCGCTGCCTATTGATGAGCGCCTGCAAGGCTATCGCATGGCCATGGAGCGCTACGGCATTCCGATCGACGAGCGCTACATCAAGATCGGTCATTTCAAGCAGGAATCAGGCGTCGCCTTCATCCAGGAGATGATCAGGCAGAATGACTATCCCCGCGCCGTTTTCGCGGAAAATGACGTTGTCGCGCTTGGCGTGATCCAGGGCGCAAGGGAAATGGGGCTCTCCGTGCCGGGCGATATCGCTGTTGTCGGCTTTGACGACATTCCAATCGCCTCCTACCAGTTCATTCACCTGACCACTGTCTTCCAGCCGAAATACGACATGGGCAAGGCAGCGGTGAAGATCCTTTTGGAAGAGATCGCGCGTCGATCCGAGTCGAAAGCAGATCCGGCAAAAGAAGGCCATG
>PMDT01000352.1:35135-35260 GCA_003154555.1 Spirochaetaceae bacterium | reverse complement strand
GACCATCCCCGGCACGGTGATGGCGATGGCGCGCCTGGACCTGCCGAGCCTCTTCGTCTACGGAGGGTCCATCAATGCCGGCATCCACAAGGGCAAACCCGTCGACATCGTGAGCGCCTTCGAGG
>PMDT01000352.1:13231-35130 GCA_003154555.1 Spirochaetaceae bacterium | reverse complement strand
TGTACACGGCCAACACGATGGCCGCGGCGATGGAGGCTATTGGCATCAGCCTGCCCGGCAATGCCTGCATCCCGGCGGTGGACCCGGCAAAGAAGCAGGAGCTGCCGCGCGCGGGTGCCGCGGTGGTCGAGCTCCTGCGCCGCGGCATCACGCCGCGACAGATCATGACCCGGCATGCCTTTGAGAACGCCATCCGGGTCGTGCTCGCCGTGGGGGGATCGACAAATGCCGTCCTGCACCTGCTTGCCCTTGCCGTGGAAGCGGGCGTTGCACTCGACATCTTCGACTTCAACGCCTTCTACGACACCACGCCGACCATCTGCGACATGAAGCCCGCCGGAAGGCACGTCATGACAGACCTCTATCGTGTCGGAGGCATCCAGAAGGTGATGCGCGTGCTGCTTGATGCGGGGCTCCTCCATGATGAATGCATGACCGCGACCGGTCGAACGGTCGGCGACAATCTCCGCGATATTTCGTCTGACCTGCAGGGGCAGGACGTGATCCATTCCCTNNGGCATCGGCGAATTCCGCCACGAAGGGCCTGCACGCGTCTTCGAAAGTGAAGAAGAGGCCCTGGAAGCCATACTCGCCGGCAGGATCGGCAAGGGCGACACGGTCGTGATCCGCAACGAAGGGCCGCGCGGGGGTCCCGGCATGCGCGAGATGCTCGCTCCCACGTCGGCACTTGCGGGCGCGGGGCTGCTGCGGGAAGTCGCGCTGGTCACCGACGGCCGATTCTCCGGCGGCAGCCGCGGAATGCTTGTCGGCCATGTCGCGCCCGAGGCCCGTGATGGCGGCATGATCGCCCTGGTGCGGGACGGGGATATGGTCACGATCGACGCGTTCAAGAAGAGCATCTCGGTGAACCTGTCGCGGGATGAGATAGCCCGTCGACGCAAGGCATGGAAGCCGCGGCAGATCGCGTATGCCACCGGTGCCCTGGCCAAGTACGCCCGTCTCGTTTCTTCGGCGAGCAAAGGTGCGGTTACCGGCTGAAGCACGGGGGATTGATCCACGCCGACTTGATCGACCAGTTTTCACTCTACGCTTCAGATTGAGGACGTAAAAGCCTTACAAATGTTAGGTTGTTCCGGCTGAAATCATCATTCCGCCCTTTTTTTCACGACGATTTTTCTTGCAATGTTTCGTATTGTGTAATAAACAGTAGTGCATATAGCTTTGTATGGTGTATGAGTCACTACTGGAGGCAAAGATGAGAATCCTCTTAATCGACCCCTGCAAGGAACCCATGACGAGTGGCGCGCGGAAGCGCGGGGTCACCCGGTTTCCCCAGATTTCCCTGCTCTACATTGCGGCTCTCACGCCGGAAGAGCATGCGGTGAAAATCGTGGAAGAGGAGATCGAGCCAATCGATTTCGACGCTCCGTGTGACCTGGTCGGCATCACCTGCATGACGGCGAACGCGCCGCGCGCCTACAAGCTGGCCGACGACTTCCGCCGTCGTGGCAGGCGCGTCGTGCTCGGCGGGGTCCATCCGACAGTCCGGCCTGATGAGGCGGCGCTCCACGCGGATGCCGTTGTCGTCGGCGAGGCGGAGCCCGTCTGGGGCACGCTGCTCGCGGATGCAGCAGCCGGCGCCCTGAAGCCCCGCTACGCGAACGACCACACGTGGCTGCTGGATGACTACCCGACGCCGCGGAGGCGTGGCGGCAAGTCGGGCGCCGTGCTGGGTATCGTGCCGGTGGTCACCTCGCGCGGCTGCCCGTATGCCTGCGACTTCTGCAGCGTGCACAACATGTTCGGCCGCGTCATCCGGCACGTCGCGGTGCCCCGCGTGCTGGAGGACATCGAGCAGTCGGGCTCGCGCCACGTCATGTTCCTCGACGACAACATCGTCGGCGACCAGGGCTACGCGGAGAAGCTCTTCGATGGGCTGCGCGGTCGTGGCATTTCCTGGGTGGGCCAGGCCTCCATCTCCTTCGTCCACAACGAGAGGCTGCTGGAAAAGGCCGCCGCCAGCGGGTGCAAGGGGCTTTTCATCGGCCTGGAATCCGTCTCCGAGCAGAAAATGGAAAAGCTGCGCAAGAGCCTGAAGACGCAGGTGGAAACCGCCGATGCCATCCGCCGCATCATGCGTGCCGGCATCCTCTTCCACGCCTCCATCGTCCTGGGCTTCGATGACGATGAGCTCAGCATCTTTGACGAGACGATCGACTTCCTCCAGCGCACGCGCATCGCCTCGGCGACATTCAACATCCTCACCCCGTACCCCGGCACGGTGCTCTTCGACCAGTACAAGTCCGAAGGCAGGCTTCTCACCGAGGACTGGAAGGACTTCGATCACTGCACGCCCACGTTCAATCCACGGCACATGAGCGCGGAAGAGCTGGTCGAGGGCTACAACCATGTGCGGCAGAGCTTCTTCAGCCTGCGGAACATCGCCGCGCGGCTGCCCGCGAACTGGCGCACGCCCATCCTCTTCGCGGTTGCGAATCTCGGGCTCCGCGTCCAGGTGCGCGCGGACCAGGCGCGTCTTCGCCAGGGGATCGGGCGGCCCGTCGTATCCGCCCTGGGCGGCGTGTAGAGTCTCCCCCCNNAACATCGACATCGCCGAGGGAACGGTCTACCCGCTCCTGCGCCGGCTCATGAAGGAAGGGTATTTCACCACGTATATCCAGGAGTCGGCCGAAGGACCCGCCCGCAAGTACTACCAGATCACGGTGAAGGGCAGGGAGTACCAGGCGATCCTGCTGGAGGAGTGGACACGATTCGTCCGCGGCGTGAACACGCTCATCGGAAAGGGGGCCGCGGCATGACACGGGAGGCATTCGTGACCGAGCTTGCGCGCTCCCTCGGGCGCATGCCCGAGGCGGACCGCAAGGAGATCCTCTACGACTACGAGGAGCACTTCCGCATGGGGATCGCCGATGGGAAAAACGAGGAGGAAATTGCACGCGCGCTGGGCAACCCCCGTGTGCTGGGCAAGTCCTTTGCGATCGACGCGATGCTCGAAGCTCCCGCCTCTGGAACCGGGGTCACCGCGGGATCGGTCATGCGGGCGGTCTTTGCCTCCATGAGCCTCACGATTTTCAACGTGATATTTGTCCTGGGCCCGTTCCTCGGACTCGTGGGCGTCATGATCGGGCTCTGGGCTGCCGCGGTGTCGCTCCCCCTGGCAGGGCTGGGGACATTCCTCTCACCCATCGCTGCCCTCATCCTGCCCCGCTACGTGTCCCTTGCGGGCATGAACGCGGCATTCATCCTGTTCGCCGGCATCGGTGTCGCGGGCCTGGGCGTGCTCGCGGTGATCGGGATGTGGAAGCTCAGCAGGCTGTTCGTGCTCATGATCGCCGCCTACGTGCGGTTCAACGCGCGCATCGTCACGCGCAGAAAATAGGAGTGAGGAGATGACCGGAAGGAAACCACTGACGCGCGTCGTGATGTACACGGCGGTCATCACGGCAGCCGCGCTGTGCATCGCGGCGGTGATCGGGGTGGCCGCGGGCAGTTTCCGCCCCTGGGCGTACGGGTCCTCGGGCAGGACCGTGGACGAGCGCGCATCGGTTCCTCTCGACGGGGTGTCGGTTGTCGCAGTCGTTTCCACGAGCGACAACGTGCGCATCCTGGAGGGAAGCGGCGCGGCGGTGGAAGTCTGGCTGCACGGCTCCATCAGCGCGGGGTCCGCCGATGCGATCCCCCACATCCAGGCGGCCAGGACAGGCACCCGCGTCGACATCGGGCTGGCGCAGAAAAATCCTGTCACCATCGGCTTCCTGTGGAGCAATCTCACCCTGGAGGTGAGCGTGCCGCGCGGATTCGCGGGCCAGGTCATCGCGCGCACCTCGTCGGGCGACATCGAGGTGGCCGATCATGCCTTTGCCGGGGTCGAGCTTTCCACGACGTCGGGCAGCGTGCACGCGGGGGTCCTGCAGGCAGCCGAGGTCTCCATGCACACCAGCTCGGGCGATCTCTCGGCGAAGGGCATGACCGCGACACACGCCGCGCTGTCCTCAACGAGCGGCAGGATCAGCATGGAATCGATCACGGGTGACGTCACTGCGCAGAGCAGCTCGGGTGAGGTCACGCTTGCCTTTGCGGCGGCCCCTTCGCACGTGGAAGCGGGCACGACGTCGGGCGGGATCACGGTACGGCTGCCGGCCGACGCGGGATTTGTCCTGGACGCTCACAGCAGCTCGGGCGACATTTCCTGCAAGTTCCCGATCAGCGTGACCGGGTCGTCAGGTGCCCGGCACGTCATGCGCGGAAGCGTCGGAAGCGGCGCGGGGAGCGTCGTCCTGCACACGTCATCGGGGGACATCCGCATCGAGCGGTGAGACGGGCCGGGAGCGCCTCAAAGAATGACGAGTATCCCCGCGACCACGAACACCGCCAGGGGATAGAAACACGCGCGGTTGAAAAAGAGCATGGCGGACTTCGTCTGCTGATCACGGAGCCAGCGAATGCCCGGGATCACGAGCAGGATGACACCCGCGGCGAGCGCGCCCGCCTGGAAGAGAAGCGCAAAGCGGACGGGAATCACAAGGGGGAGGAGGAGACTCGACGCGATCGTCGCGCATGCCAGCACGAATGAGATGCGGGAGCTTGCGCGCCGGCCGAAGCGCACCGGCATCGACCTGATCCGCAGCGCCATGTCCTCTTCCAGATCGCTCCAGTCGTTGGGGANNCGGTCACGGCAAAAACACCCGACAGTCCCCCGACGGCGACCATGAGCCCCGAGAGGATCGTCTTCCAATGCGTCACGCGCAGAAGGCGGCAATATCCGGCTTCCAGGCCCGCAGCGACCGCCATGAGGAGGCTGCAGACCGGGGAGAGCAGGAAAGCGAGTCCGAGCGCCAGCACGCCCCAGAAGAGGACCCAGCCCAGCGCCGCCCGGTAGGCGATGCTGCCCTGCGCGATAGGGTGCCGGAGGCCGACGGAGTCAAGGTCGAAACATTCCCTCTTGCCCTTGTACCCTCCGAGCTTCTCGCAGTCGACCTTGCGGTCCATCAGGTCGTTGAGGGCAAAGACGGCCGTGTAGCCAGAAAAAGCGGCGAGGAGCCCGATGATGACAGTGAAGGGACGGGGAACGCCCCCGAAGGCGAGCACCGCGCCGAGCGCCGGGTGCGCAATGTCGAGCACTGAATGGGTCATGCGTGAAAGACCGATGAACTCCTTCAGCTTTGCGCCGAGGCGCATCTGCACGGACTCCATGATCGCCTCCTCTCCCTGCGCAGGACATGCTCCGCGACGACTCAGCATACGCCACGGTCGGCGCGCCTGCAACCGATTGCCGGGGGAGCAGGAACATGCCGATCTGGTGTTCAATGATTGTGCGGGCGGCGACGGACGTGGTATGATGCAATCCTTCCCGCGCAAGGCATGACAATCGACATCGAAGGGAGAACGCACTCGATCATGGCTCGACAAATGTCCGCGACCCGGCAACTCAACCAGGGGCTTCGCATCTTCTTCGGCGAGTTCGTCCGCGTGAGCCTCCGCCGTCCCCGCCAGGCGCTGTTCTTCGCGCGCACGGTGCTCTGGCAGGGCAGCGCCGCCCGCCGTCGCGCCCGCACGGCCCGTGACGGAATCCACGTTCCCCCGATTGCCATCTTCAGCATCACGAACAGGTGCAATCTCCGGTGCAAGGGCTGCTATTCGCAGGCGATCCACCGGGACTCAAGCGACGAGCTTTCGCCGGACAGGCTGCGCAGTCTCGTCCAGGAAGCGGATGACCTTGGCATCTCCTTTTTCGTCATCGCCGGCGGCGAGCCGCTCGTGCGCCCGGAAATCGTGGAAATCACGCGCGATTTTCCCCACATCGTCTTTCTCCTGATCACAAACGGCCTGCTCCTGGACCAGCCGCTCATCGATCGGCTCATGACCCAGCGCAACACGGTGCCTGTGCTCAGTATCGAAGGCTCCCAGGAGCAGACGGACGACAGGCGTGGAGAAGGCGTGCACGATCGCCTCAGGAAGCGCATGGCGCAGCTGAAAGAGGCGGGCATCTTCTTCAGCTTGTCCCTGACGGTGACGCGGCAGAACTTCGCCACGGTGACCGATCGGGCTTTCCTGCAGAGCGCCGTCGATGCCGGCTGCCGCCTCTTCTTCCACGTGGAATACACGCCGATACGCGAGGGAACGGACGAATGGGTCATCACGGACGCGCAACGCGGAGAGATGAAGGAGCTCGTGGCCGGTTTCCGCCGGAGCTTCAATTCTCTTTTCATCGCGGTGCCCTGGGACGAGGAGGAGCAGGGCGGGTGCCTTGCCTCGGGCAGGGGGTTCGTTCACATCAGCGCTTCCGGTGACCTCGAGCCGTGTCCCTTCGCGCCGTATTCCGACGCCAATGTGCGCACAGCGCCCCTCCGCGAGGCGCTGCAGTCCCGGTTCCTTGCCGCGATGAGGCAGAACCATGCATTGTTCGCCGAGACCGACGGCGGCTGTGCCCTCTGGAGAAACCGGGAAGCCGTGGAGGCCCTCCTGGGACGGAAGACCGGCTGAAGGGGATCGGCATGGAAGCCAACGCACCGACGGAGAAGCTCTGGACACGGAACTTTCTTCTTCTCTGGCAGGGGCAGCTCGTTTCGATACTCGGGGACGTCGTCTACGCCATCGCGCTGGGCTTCTGGATCCTCGCCGCCACGGGATCCACGGCGCTCATGGGTGGTCTGCTCGCGGCGTCCACGCTCCCGCGCATCCTCGTCTCCCCGGTCGCGGGCGTCATCGTCGACAGGCGAGACCGGCGCCGGCTCATGATCTGGATGGACGTGATCCGCGGCGCGGCTGTCCTGGCCGTCGCCATCGGTGCTCTTGCCGGATTCCTGCAGGTTTGGATAGTTTTTGCCGCGGGCATCATCATCGGCATCTGCGGCGCCTTTTTCTCACCGGCGGTGAGCTCCGTCATCCCTGACATCACCGGCAAAACCAGGGTCGTGCAGGCCAACTCCGTGTTCAGCATGATCGGCACCGGGGGGAACATCATCGGCAACTCGGTGGGAGGGGTCCTCTTCCAGGTGCTCGGTGCGCCGCTTCTGTTCCTCTTCAACGGAATCTCCTATCTCTTTTCCGCGGGCAGCCTCCTTTTCGCGCGCTTTCCGCGCGTGGAGCACGCGCATGCGCAGACGCATTTCCTCACGGACCTGAAGAGCGGCTTTTCTTTCGTCTGGAAGATCCGGGGACTTCGCTTCCTCGTTCTCAGCGCGGCGGTGCTGAACTTTTTCGCCAACATGGCGATCGTCCTCCTTCTCCCCTTCTACCAGAGGAACCCGGCGCTCGGGCCCGTCAAATACGGCATTGCGATGGCGCTCTTCACCGGCGGGGCGTTTCTCGGCATGGCGCTTACCGCGACGGTGAAGATTCCCGCGGCGCGCCGATTTTTCTGGTTTATCTGGAGCGGGCTGGGTTCGACGGTCTTTCTCATCATGTTCCCCTTTGTCGGAAGCTTCCCTTTCGCGATTGCTCTTCTGGCTTTTTCCGGCTTCGCCAACGCAGTGCTGAATGTGCTCTTCATGGCCGTCATGCAGCTCGCCGTTCCCCAGAATATGCGCGGCAAGGCCTTTTCCCTGCTGGGCATGATCACGCAGGGCCTGACGCCGATCGCATTCGCCCTTGCGGGCGTCCTTGCGGAGTTCCTTCCCCTCGCGCCCCTCATGAGCGCATGTTTCGCTGTGACCTTGCTCGTCGGCGTTCCGATGGGATTCGCGGCTTCCTTGCGGCGTTTCATCAACTTCGACCCGGAGAAAGACACGATCGAATCGGTGAGCTGAGCGCGGCCCCGGGCGGCGCGGGCCCCGGCGGCCCCTCGTGCGGGTTCGGGGCGATCTGTGTACAGCAAAAGCCGCAGGCGCTATGCTTCGCCCGATGAGACACGCACTGCTCCTCGCCGGAGGCTCCGGCACGCGGTTGTGGCCCATGAGCAGGGGCGCAACACCCAAGCAGCTTCTGCCGCTGATCAAGGGAAAGAGCCTTCTTTCGCTGGCCTGGGACCGGCTCGAAGGGCTCTTTCCCGCCGATTGCCGCTGGGTGTGCGCTGGCGAGCAGCACGTGGCGGCCGTGCGTGATGCGGTGCCAGGGCTTCGCGCGGATCGCTGGCTGGGCGAGCCCACCGGCCGCGACACTCTTGCGGCGCTCGCCTATGCCTCCGCGGCGATCGCGCGGGCGGACCCGGATGCGACGATCTGCGTCCTCACCGCCGACCACATCATCGAGCCCGCGGACGCTTTCCGCGCGATACTCGTGGACGGCTGCGCAACAGCAGAGGCAGCGCCGGGCATCCTCGTCACTTTCGGCATCACCCCGACATCGGCTGCAACAGGGTACGGCTACCTGCATCTGGGCGCGGCTTTTCACGGACGCGCGCGGATCGTGCAGGAGTTCAAGGAAAAGCCGGACGCGCGGACGGCCGCTGCATGGGTCGCCGAGGGGCCCGCACATTTCCTGTGGAACAGCGGCATGTTCGTCTGGAAGGCGTCGTCGTTCCTGGCCTGCGTCGGCCGTTATGAGCCCGAGCTTTTCGCAACGGTCAACCGCATTGCTGATGCCCGCGGGACGCCCGTATTCTCCGAGACGATTGCCAGGCTGTATCCCACCCTGAAGAAAATCAGCGTCGACTACGCGGTGATGGAAAAGGCGACGCGCGATCCGGCGGCAACAGTCGTTGCGCTTCCCATGGAGCTTTCATGGCGGGACGTCGGGTCCTGGACGGAATTCGCCGAAACGTGCGAGCACGACGAATCAGGAAATGCGCGCGCGGCGGAGAAGTGCCTGCTCGTCGACACGGCCGGCACGCTGGTCGTCTCCGCCGATCCGGCGCACCTGGTCGCGACTTTGGGCTGCAACGATCTCGTGATCGTGCACACTGCCAACGCCACCCTTGTCTGCCGCAAGGACCGCGCGGAGGACCTCAAGAAGCTGCAGGCGCTCGCTGCCGGGAGATTCGGGCCGGAATATTCCTGAACCGTCACTGCGGCGTCGGAACCCCTGCCTTGAATATCATCGCCTTCGGTGACCGGGCGGCGATGGAGTATGGCACGCCTGCAGGAACCATGGCGCACCCGCCGCGTCCCAGCATCAGGGTCCGGCCGGCAGCCACCAGGGCCGCGGCGCCCTCGATGACGATGAGGGAATCTGCGCTGTGCTCCCGGCCGCCGGAGTACGGCACGCCCGGGATCACGTCGATGCGCTCCAGGGCGAACTCCTCGGTGGGCGTCTCGTATTCCCTGCTCGTCTCCGACGACGTGCGCCCCTCGAGGATCGGCGGCACCCCGTCGCGGAAGGCGAGTGTGGCAAGCAGCTCCGGCACGTCGACGTGCTTCTCCGTGAGCCCCCCCCGTA
Organism: Spirochaetaceae bacterium; assembly: GCA_003154555.1. Lineage (GTDB taxonomy): Bacteria > Spirochaetota > Spirochaetia > SZUA-6 > Fen-1364 > Fen-1364. The sequence goes on along the minus strand of PMDT01000352.1, from coordinate 25,833 downwards.
ACACGTTGTCGGAGTTGGACATGAGCTCGACATTGACGCCTTCAAGGTACGCATGCAGCGTGCCGGAAGGCTGGAACGTGCCCTGCCCTGGCTTCAGGTGGATGAGGTTCAGGAGATAGATCGAGGCGATACCCCTGTCGTGATGGCCGTCTGCCAGGGGAAAGGCGCGGGAAGCGCGCAGCACCCAGTAACCGTGGTGTCCCTTCGTCAGCGTTCCCCGTTCCTCCTCGGATGCCAGTCGCGCCACGAGCGGCCGCGCAATTGCGTCGATCTCCGCCTGCGGCATGGTCATGAGATGCGCGTAGAGATCCCGAAGCAGCTCCGCCCGGCCCTCCTCTTTCACGCCGCGCAGTTTCGGGCCGAAGTCCGGCATGAGGGACGTGAGCTCGGGCTCCATCTCCAGCGCGTCGGCGATCTCGGGAAGCGGTCGAAAACCGTGGAGCATCCAGAACTCGCTGAGGGCGACATGGACCTCGGGCTTGTGGTTTTCATCCCGGTAGTTCCGATTCGGGGCATCCAGCGGAATTCCGGCGGCATTTTCGCGGGCGAATCCTTCCTCGGCCTGCGCCTTGGAGGGATGGGCCTGGAGCGATGGCATGACGCGCACATCGAGCACCTTGAAGAGATACGGCAGGCGCCCGGCGAACTTCAGCGCGACCTCGGGCCCGAGCGTGAGCCAGGGATCCGCGGCCACGAGCTGATCGAGGGGGACCGTGGCATCGTCGATAATTGCCTGCGCGGTGCCGCGGGGATGCGCTCCCAGCCACAGCTCCGCAAAGGGCCGGCGTTCGGGATTCTCCTTGCCCAGGAGGCCGGGGATGAAGTCGTATCCGCCCCAGGCATACGGCTGGGAGACGCCGACGAGAGGAAACGGCCGCGGCAGCGCGCGATAGCTTGCCAATGCCACGCGCTGGAAGGAATCCGCCGCCATTCGAGCGAGGATGCCGCCCTGCGACGCGCAGGCTTTTGCCATCTCCTCCGCGCGCGCCGCGCTGTCCGCGGTCATGTACACCCGCATCTCAGGGGCGTTGCCGGAGGGCCGAAGGTGGACGATGTCCCCGTTCTGGAACCGGATGCGCACACCGTCCTGCCAGTTCATGCGCTCGACCTCGACGAATCCCGCTGTCACATCGAAGGAGCGCGCGATGCGCGAGCGGAGACCCTGGATCTGTTCCGCCACGGGGTCACCCGCGTCCACCGCGCGTTCGGCGCCGGCCGCGTCGCTTACACGGATGCGGCCGTCAACGAAATGAGCCTCGATGACGGATGCATCCACGGGCGTGAGCCATGCCATGATCTCGCGCGCCGCCTCCATTGGGTAATCGCGGAGCACGGCGGACCGCCCGTGACGGGCAGGCAGGGTTTCGAGCAATGCCGACAGCGTGCGGCCCTTTGCGAGCGACGCGGCGAGAACGCAGCAGATCGGGAGCAGCGCATCCCGGGTGGGAAGCGGATCGAGTGACCCGCCGCCCGGCACCGTCACGCGGGTGGCGGTGAGGAATCCGCCATTTCCTTCCCAGCCGGCCTCCTGCATTGCGGCAACCACCCAGGGGGAGCCGATGCGCGTTTTCACCAGTGTGACTCCCGCATCCCGCGCCCAGAGGTCGACGGCGTCGTTGACGTTGACGGGGACGGCGCAGTGACGCACCCCCAGGTAGGACGCGGCCAGGAGCCCCACGAGGTCACCGGGGATGAAACGCACCCGGCCGTTCGCCACGGCCATGACGAGCGGCCTGTCGCTGTCGCCATCCGTGGATACGACCGCGTCGATCTGCGCCCCGCCGTGCGCATCCACGAGCCCCTGCACCGTGTCGAGCATGTCCTGGTTTACCGCCTCGGTGTCGACGGGCACGAAGGTGTCGCTGCGCCCCGCGCGGACGGCCTCCGCGCCCAGCGCGCTCACGACCTGGCCCAGGAGGTCTCTCCCCACGGCCGAGTGCTCCCAGACCAGCACGCGCCGGCCGGCGAGCGAGCCGGCGGGGAATGCCGCCGTGAAGCGCGCCACGTATTCCGCGCGCGCGTCGGCAATCTCTTCCGGAAGCGACAATCGGTGCTCGGGCCGCAGCATGCCGCGCTCGTCGAAGATGCTCTGCGCGAAGGGCCGCACATATTCCGCGGCGCGCGCCGCGCGCACCGCCTCCAGGATCGGCGCCTCGTGCTGCTTCCGCACCTCGCCGGACGGCAGGGTAAACTTGATGCCGTTGCGGTCATACGGGATGTGGCTCCCGGTCACCATGATGCCGGGGGCGCCCCTTTTCATGGCGTACAGAACGAGCGCCGGCGTCGGGATGAGCCCGAGATTCCCCACGGAAAGCCCGGCATCGACGACGGCGCGATGCACGGCGGAGAGGATGTCGCCGCGGAAGTCCTCATCGGCGACGATGGCGACCGTGCTCGGCCGCAGGTCACCGGCGATGAACACCGTGGAGCCCGGCTGCACGCCGGCTTCCGCCATTGCCCAGGAAAGGAATCCGCGCGTACTGACATACGCTTCGAGGTTGGTGATGTCGCGCACCCGGCCGCGCAGGCCGCTCGTCCCGAAGGCGAGCTCGACCGGTTCGTAGGAGAGCGACTGGCGGAGCGTTGTCACAGTGGCTTTCTTCGGTTTCACAATGCCCGCAGTGTACCGGACGGCCGCGGGTCTGGTATAGTCATGCGGCATGTGATGTACCGCCCGGCGAACCGGCGCGGGAAGGGGGCTGGCATGAGGGCGATGGTCATGGCGCGCAATGGCGGGCCCGAGGTTCTCGTCCTGGGGGACATCCCGGTACCAGAGCCGGGCCAGGGCGAGGCCCGCGTGAAGATCGAGTTTGCCGGCGTGAACTTCATCGACGTCTACGGCCGCAAGGGTCTCTACCCCGGCACGCTCCCGCGCGTGCTGGGCGACGAGGCGGCCGGGGTGGTCGATGCGGTGGGGCCGGGCGTCGCGGAGGTGAAGCCCGGCGACAGGGTAGTCTGGGCCATGCAATCCGGGTCTTACGCGCAGTACGCCTGCATCCAGGCGTGGAGACTCGTGCCGGTGCCTGCCGCCGTCTCCATGCGAGATGCCGCGGCGGTGCTCCTGCAGGGCATGACGGCCCACTACCTGGCCACGAGCACCTACCCGCTTGGTGCAAAGGACACCGCACTCGTTCACGCGGCGGCGGGTGGCACGGGCAGACTGCTCGTGCAGGTTGCCAAGCGTCGCGGCGCGCGGGTCATCGGCACCGTCTCCACGTCGGAGAAGGAAGCAGCTCGCGCGCGACGCGGGGGCAGACGAGGTGATCCGCTACACGGAGAAGAAGTTCGACGTGGAGGTGAGAAGGCTGACGGACGGCAGGGGCATGGACGTGGTCTACGATTCCGTGGGGCAGACAACATTCGAGCGCAGCCTCGCTTCTCTTCGTCCCCGCGGTTACATGGTCCTCTTCGGGCAGTCCAGCGGGCCGGTTCCTCCCTTCGACCCCCAGGTGCTCAACCGCAAGGGCTCGCTCTTTCTCACTCGGCCGACGCTCGGCCACTACATCCAGGACAGGGACGAGCTGCTGTCGAGGGCAGGGGACGTGCTCGGCTGGCTGGCCTCTGGAGCGCTCCAGGTGCGGGTGGACAAGGTGTTCCCCCTTGCCGACGCCGGCCGCGCGCACGAGTATCTTGAAAGCCGGGCGACGAAAGGCAAGGTCCTGCTGGAGATGTAAGTGGCGTTGTCAAGCGGCTTTTATTCGCGCTACAATGCCAACACCATGACAGAGCTGCCTCGCGCAAAGACGATCATTGAGCCGTTCCGCATCAAGTCGGTTGAGCCCATCCGGCTCCTGTCCACGGCCGAGCGTCAACGCTGTATCGAGGAGGCGGGCTACAACCTCTTCAAGCTGCGCGCCCAGGACGTCACCTTCGACCTTCTCACGGACTCGGGAACCTCCGCCATGAGCGCCCGGCAGTGGGCCGGCATCATGGTCGGAGACGAATCATACGCGGGCTCGCCGAGCTTCCAACGCTTTGAGGCGGTGGTGCAGGGGCTCACCGGTCTTGCCAACGTCATCCCGACACACCAGGGAAGATCGGCGGAGTTTCTCCTCATGCAGGCAATGGGGCTCACCAAACGCGACGTGGTGATCGGCAACACCCACTTCGATACGACCCGCGCGAATATCGAGCACTCCGGCGCGCAGGCGCTCGATCTGCCCTGCAAGGAGAGCGCGGACACGCAGTCTGAAGCGCCCTTCAAGGGAAACATCGATCTCGACGCCCTTGCGGAGACCCTCAAGAAGGACTCCCGCAAGGTGCGCCTGGTCATCATCACGGTGACGAACAACTCCGTGGGCGGCCAGCCCGTTTCGATGGAGAACGTGAGGCGTGCCCGCGCCATTGTGAAGCCGTACGGCATCCCGCTTTTCCTCGACGTGGCGCGTTTTGCGGAGAATGCCTTCTTCATCAAGAAACGGGAGCCGGGCTTTGCGGACCGCAACGTGCGCGATATCGCGCATGAGATGTTTTCCCTCTGCGACGGCGCGCTCATGAGCGCGAAGAAAGACGCTTTTGGCAACATCGGCGGCTTCCTTGCCATCGCCGACCCTGCGCTCGCGGAAACCGTGCGCAGCCAGATGGTGATCACGGAAGGGTTCCCGACGTATGGCGGTCTTGCCGGACGGGACCTGGAGGCATTGGCCATCGGCCTGGAGGAGATACTCGACGAGGACTACCTCACCTACAGGCTTCGCTCGACGGAGTATTTCGGAGAAGGCATCAGGGCCGCCGGCATCCCGGTGATTCGTCCCATCGGCGGCCATGCCGTCTATATTGACGCCGGGGCCGCGCTCCCGCACATCCCCTGGAACCAGTTCCCCGGACAGTCGCTCAGTGTCGCGTTGTACACCGGCATTGGCATACGATCCGTGGAGATAGGGTCGATCATGCTCGGCGCGCGCGACCCTGTGACCGGCGACGAGCGGCCTGCTCCCCAGGAGCTCGTTCGGCTGGCGATACCGCGGCGCGTGTATACGCAGAGCCACGTGGACTACATGGTCGAGATGATCGGGCACCTGGCGGGCCGCCTGCGGGAGCTCAAGGGATACGCCTTCACCTACCAGGCACCCGTGCTGCGGCATTTCACGGCGCGCTTCAGGCCGCTGGAATAGCGCCCCCCCCTACGCCCGCAGGATCGACCTTGCTGCCTGCTCGAACTCGAGCAGCAGCCGCCTGCGCGTTGCCGTCTCCGCCAGGCCATAGCGCAAACCGTTGAGATTGAGCTCCCAGAGCTCGTGCGTGGAAAGTCCCAGCTCGTCACGGGCGCGCCGCCACTCGCGTCCCAGGTCGGTGCCGAAGAACGGGGGATCGTCCGTGGAGAGCGTGACGGGCACTCCGGCTTCCATGAATCGACGCAGGGGGTGCGCGGCGACGGACGGAACCACCTTGAGGCACTCGTTGCTCGTGAGGGCGATATCGCAGCATACCCCCTTTTCGGCCAGCAGCCGGAGCGCCGCGGGGTCCTCTGCCGCCCGTACCCCGTGCTGGACGCGCCGCACACCAAGTTCCGTCACCGCCTGCTGCACGTGCTCTGCGCCGCCCGTCTCCCCCGCATGCGCGACGGTCCAGTAGCCCGCCCTGCGGGCGCGCGCGAACCATTCCTTGAACATGGCGCGCGGCAGGCCGGTTTCAGGTCCACCGAGTCCAAGCGCCACGACCAGGGGGTTCGCTTCCTCTTCCAGCAGCGTCACCGTGTAGTCCCCGCTCTGGCCCGAGGATTCACCCGATATGTCGGTGATCAGCCGCACGACGGGTCCCCCGGACGCCTGCGCGTCCGAAAGCCTGCGTGTCACGATGTCCAGGGCCTTGCGGCCGCCAATCCCGAACCTCTCGTGGTTGTAGGGCGTGAAATGCAGCTCCGCATAGCGGATATTCTGGCGCGCACACTCTGCCAGGAAACCGTCAACCATCAGTTCGTAGTCTTCCGGCGTGCGGAAGCAGGAGCACATCAGGAGCCAGAGTTCAATGAAGGCATCGAAGCTCGTGAACGTGTAAAGACGCTGCAGCTCGTGGATGCTGTCGACGGGAAGCGCGACGTGATTGGCTGCTGCCATCGCCCAGAGGGTCTCAGGTGTGATGGTCCCTTCGAGGTGAAGATGCACTTCCGCCTTGGGAAGCCGCGCGATCTGCTCGTCGGTCATGCCATTGCTCGTACATGATCCGTGCCCCCAGGTCAAGAACTCTCCACGCCGGGCCCGCCGGCCTTGACCCTTCCCGGCTCAGCAGTTACACCACCGGCATGCAGTACGTGCTTCGACCATTCACGATGAACGACTACGACGCGGCCGTTGCGCTCTGGAAAACGGCCGACGGCATCGGCCTGAGCGAGGCGGACAGCCGTGGGAATATCGCCCGCTATCTCTCGGTGAACCCGGGGATGAGCCATGTCGCCGAGGCGGACGGGGTCATCGTCGGCGCCGTGTTGTGCGGGACCGACGGACGCCGGGGCTTTCTCCACCACCTCGCGGTGGCCCCCGCGCATCGGCGCACCGGCATGGGCCGTGCCCTCGTGGACAAGTGCCTGGAAAGCCTCGCCGCGGCGGGAATGCGAAAGTGCCACATCTTCGTGCTCGCGGACAACACCGCTGGGCAGCGGTTCTGGTCAAAAATCGGCTGGGAGGAGCGCACGACCCTGAAAGTCATGTCGCGCGACGTCGTGCGCTGAGCCCGTCGTCCCCGCGGGCGGACGGCGGGCCGTTCATCTTTTCGACATCATCCCCCTGGAATGCTATACTTTCTCCATAAGGAGAAAACCGCATGGCTACCCCCGGCAAGGATCAGCCGACGTTCAAAGACAACCTTATCCGCCAGGGGATCGCGCCGGATGAGATTCAGAAGGTCTATAAGTCGCTGAAGGAGAAAGGCTATGGCGAAGAGGAGGCGCGTCGTCGTTCCCGCGCCGCCCTCGAAAGACTGAAGGCGCAGCACGAGGCGGAAGAACGGCGCAAGGCGGCGCTTGCGGCGGCCCCGCGCATCAGCGCAGCGACGCGGACCAGCTCGGGACCTCTTCCGGTGGCGGAAGAGAGCGTGCGGCGCGCCGTCGACATGCTCCCCGATGTTCCCCCGTGGCTGCGGCGGAAGATCAACCGCTACGCGTTCCGTGGCGGCTACCTCATCACGCGTGTGACGGAACGGTGGGACGATTTCCGGAGCCTTTTCGACCACCGGGTCCCCGACTTTGTGAGTGGGGCATTTCTGCGCATGTTCGTCGACGTGCGCGGCTATCTTGGGGCCAATCCGTACCGCCTTTCCTTTGTCGACAACCTCGACGCCCTGCACGACAGCGCAGCGAGGCTTTTGGGCAGTCGGCCCTCCCGGGGGGCGCACGGAGCCGCCGCCGCGGAGGCCGTCACTGCCTCCCTCAATGCACGGGAACCTTTTGCCGTCGCTTTTTTCTCGGCGTTCACACAACCACAGGAGATGCTGCGGAGGAGCCTCGATCACCTCGACGCGAGCCGTCTCGCGCATGCCCGCGTGCCGGTCTCGGCATTCGCGCGGGTCGTGAAAGACGGCTACCGTCTCTTCCTGGTCACTGATGCGCTGGAGAAGGAGAAGCTGGAGACCCTCCTGGACATCGTGCGGGAGGCAAACCTTGAGCACCAGCACGCCGCCGCCGCCGCCGCTGAGCTCACCGACGCGGAAGGGACGTTCCGCGCCTGCTATCAGAATCTCCGCCGATTTGCACATGAGCTCTACCCGGCCCTGCTGAAGATGATCGCCGCCTATTATGAGGAATCGGACACGCGACCGGAGAAGACCAAGACGATCTGGGAGTGCGTCGGCGTGCGTGAGGAGGACCTGCTTGCCTGGGAAGGCTGGCAGCGCAGGATGCAGGAGCTCAAGGAAAAGGAGCTGAGCGAAAGGCAGGCGCGGGAGCTGGCGCGGCTGGAGCAGGAGAAGATCACCGAGTTCAGCCAGCGCTTCAAAGGCACCCTCACCATGATGTCATCGGTTTTTCCCGGCTCGGGCGTGGAACGTATTGAGCAGGGTGAGTTCCTGCTGCCGTACTTCGCGCACCGCATCTTCGGCCGCACCTCTGTCTTCCAGGCGCGCGGCGTGGACATGGAAAAGCTGTCCTCCGCCGACGTAATGTCGCTCGTCCTCGTGATCCACTCCATCCTGGACGACATGCTCTCCTCCCTCGACCCGTACGCGCTGGAAAAGATCGTCGGCAGGGAGGGCCTGGCGTCGGAGATGGTGCGGCTGCGCGATTCCTGGCGCGACGCGTACCCGAGGCTCTTCGAGCCCTACCTGGACGCCGTGGGAGAGTTCGCCCGCGAGGCCGACGGGAATCTCCGCTCTTCGCTCCTCTTCCGGGAAAGCGCGCGGGCGCGGAGCATCGAAGAGAAGATCAACCAGCTGCGCGCCCGCGCGATCAGGCACTACGGGCACGTGTTCACGGAACGCGACCAGTTCAGCGGTCCGAAGCTCTTCGAGCTGGCCGCCCGGTTGACTGTCCTCCTCACCGAGGCGGGTGAGGCCATCAGCCAGGCGGCGCTCGCTGCCGGGGACCCGGTCGGTCGGAAGGTGATCGCGGATCTTCGCGCGGGCGGCATTGTGGACTTTGCGGCGAGCGCCCGCACGGGCACGGTGGACTACCGGCCGGTCACCCGGCAGATCAAGCGCTGGATCGAAGCGCGTTTCCGCGAGACGGTGCTGGCGATTCCGCAGAAGGCCCAGGTGGCGTTCATGGACGCCTTCCGCGGCGTCGCCTATATGTACGACTCGCTTCTCAACGATACGTCGAGCCCCGCCCTGCGCACCGGGCGCGGCATCGTCACAGCCTCCACGACGGACCGGGAGGCGTGGGCGCGGGAACAGTCGGTGGGGGCGCGGGATTCCATGGCGGCGCTCCAGGCCACCCTCCTGGAACAGTTTCCCGGCCAGTTCATCGACGCGCTCACGGGGTTGAAAAACAAGGACTATTTTCTGAACGAGCTCCCCCGGCACCTCGCGACACTGCGCACCCGGCACGCGCCGCTTTCCTTCCTGATGATCGACATCGATCACTTCAAGTGGGTGAACGACGCCCTGGGCCACCCCCGCGGCGACGAAGTGCTGAAAGCCACCGCGATCATGATCCTTGATAACATCAGGGAAGGGGACCTCGCGGTCCGCTACGGCGGTGAGGAGATCCTCGTGGTTGTGCCGTCGGACCTGCACACCGGCATCATCCTTGCGGAGCGCCTCAGATTCGCGCAGGAGAGCCGCGTGCTCGCGCCGGACACAATGCGGGACGTCCGCAAGGTCGGCAAGGAGGGGGGCGCGCCCTGCGGCACGCTCTCCATCGGGGTCGCCGAGGTCGGCGGTATCATGGATGTCCAGAAGGCGGTGGAGAAGGTGGACAAGGCGCTGTATGCTGCGAAGCTGGGCCGGAACGCGGTCGTTTTCGTCGATCCACAGAAGGGCGACAAGGCGGTCGGGAACCTCACGACCTACGCGGAGTACCGCAAAAAGGCAGGTCACGCGCCGGCGTAGCCGATCCACCGGCGAAACAGCCCTTGCACCCGGCAGGTGATTTCGCAATACTAGACGTGACAAGCGTGCCCTCGGCAACGCGCACCCCTCGCATGCACGAGACGAGAGAAGGAGTCACGGGAATGGCAGAAAAAGCAACATCTGCTTCCATAGCAGATTCGAGCAAGCCGAACGCGGGCCGGATATATGACTTCCTTCTTGGCGGCAATCACAACTTCGAGGTGGACAGGCTCGCCGCGCAGCAGCTTTTACAAGTAGCCCCGTTCCTGCCCAAGCTTGTCCGCGTCATCCGCTGGTTCCTCGGGGAGGCGGTCCACCGTCTCACCGACGCCGGTTTCACCCAGTTTATCGATTTCGCTTCCGGCCTGCCGACGATCGACCACATCAATCACATCGCCCCCCCGGGGACGAAGGTCATCTATTCCGACATCGACCCGGTGACGGTTGCCTACGGGCAGCAGATCATCAAGGACGACCCCAATGTCCGCTACGTCGTGTGCGACGCCCAAAAGCCCGAAACGCTCCTGGAGTCCCCGGTGGTGTCCCGGTTTTTCGGAAACAACAAGCCGGTCGCAATCGGCTACAATGGCATCTGCTACTTCGTGAGCGATGAGGCAATTCACCACGCGCTGGGCGTCCTGCACGCCTGGGCGCCGGCCGGTTCCCGGCTCTTCCTCTGCGACTTCGATGCCGCGGTTCCCGCACCCGCGATAGATACAATCCTCAAGCTCTACGAGCAGATGGGGCAACCGGGCTACCGCCGCACGCGCGCGGTGCTCGAGCAGCTCATCCGGCCCTGGAAGGTGGCGGCGCCCGGCGTCATGCTGCTGGAGGACTGGATCTCGGTTAAAAAAGAGGTTGCCGAGGACACGACCAGCGCGTTCGGCGGCGTTCTCAACGGCGTCATCCTGGAAAAGTGACCCCCGCCGTCGAATCCCTCCGGGTCCGGGAGAGCGCGCTCGCAGGGGCACTACAGACGCTCCTCCGCGACAACGCCTATGAGAACCGCTACGCGATGCACCCGCGTCGGCTCGCGGAGCTCGGGGTCGAGCTTGCGCGCTTTTTCATCCACTCCATCGTGGAGCCAGGATCGGCAGATGCATTCGCCTTCGGGCGGGAGCTCGCGCGCACGGGTCTCGGGGAAAAGACGCTGGTCCTCCTGACGCAGCTGCTGCCGCGCTTCTGCCGCACGGAGCTTCCCGGATCCCCGCCGGACGTCGAGCCGGTCCTCAGCACGATCGACGCGCTCTCCCTTGCCCTCCTCAGCGGTTTCATGAAGTTCCGTGAAAGCCAGATCCTCTCCGACCAGGAGCAGCTCCGCCGCGCGCTTGCCACCGCGCTGGAAAGCAAGAGCCAGGAGCTCCTGGTGAAGAACCACGCCATCAACACTTCGATCAATGGGATCATCCTCTCGGACCTGGAAGGGAAAGTGACCTGGGTGAACTCGTCCTTCCTGCAGATGTGGGGCTACGCGACAGCAGCCGACCCGCTCGGGCTCGACATCGGCGGCCTCTGGGTCGGGGAGGATGCCCGCGGGATCCTGCAGCTCCTGTCGCGCACCGGGGGATGGCGCGGGGAGCTTACCGCGCGTCGCCGGGACGGCTCGTCGTTCAGCATTGAGGTCTCCTCCTCGCTCGTGCGCAACGAGGAGGGGGGCGCCATCGGTCTCATGTCCTCCGTCATCGACATCACCGAGCGCAAGAGACTGCAGTCACAGATCATCCAGGCCCAGAAAATGGAGGCCCTCGGGCAGCTCGCCGGCGGCATCACCCACGATTTCAACAATCTCCTCACCGCCATCAGCGGCTACCTGCAGCTGCTCCTCCTGAGTGCGCCGCACGACGCGCAGATGCAGAAGGACCTCCAGCAGATCAAAACCGCCGTCGACAGGGGCTCGGGTCTCACCCAGCAGCTTCGTTTCTTCACGCGGCAGGCGGCCGGCGCGCGCCAGATCATCTCGCTCAACGAGGTGGCCAACGAGACATACGGTATCTTCCATCGTACATTCCCCCCGGAAATTTCCGTGGAGCTCGCGCTGGCCCCCACGCTCTGGACCGTCGAGGCGGACCCCAACCAGATGAGCCAGGTGATGGTGAACCTGTGCGTGAACGCCCGCGATGCGATGACGCAGGGTGAACACGCGGCGGGCGGAACGCTCCGCATCGAAACGGCCAATGTCGCGCTCTCCCGGGACCAGGCGGAGAGATACGTGAACGCGGTGGAGGGTCGCTACGTGGTCCTCCGGGTTATCGACACCGGCGTCGGCATGCCCCCGGAGCTGCTGGAGAAGCTCTTTGTCCCCTTCATCACCACGAAGGGACCGAAGAGCGGCACGGGGCTAGGTCTTGCGGTCGTCTACGGCATCGTCGCCAGTCACCATGGCTTCATTGACGTGCGAAGCGTGGTGGGCAAGGGATCGACATTCGAGGTCTTCCTGCCCGTCGCGGATCGCGAAGCGTCCCGCGTCGCCAAGGAGGCCCCCGGCCCGGTCTTCACGGCCGGCAGCGGGAAGATCCTGGTGGTCGACGACGAGGCACAGGTGCGGGAGGTCATGTGCCGCACCTTTACCGCTTGCGGGTACACGGCCGTCCCTGCCGGCAACGGGCGGGAAGCCCTTGAGCTGTGCCGCCAGCATGGGGATTTCGATCTGGTCATCCTGGACATGGTGATGCCCGACATGGGCGGCCGGGAGTGCCTTGCAGGCCTGCGCAAGCTCCGCCCGGACCTCGCCGTCATCGTCGTGACCGGCTACACGGCGGACGGCTCCGCGCTGGAGCTCCTCAAGGAAGGCGCGCGCGAGATCCTGGAAAAACCCATCGACCTGATGGCGCTCACGAAAACCGTCCAGAAGCACCTGCGCGGCGCGCCCGCCTGCTGAGGCGACCCGCACCTTCGCCTGGTCACTCCTTCGATTCCCGGAAATCCGCCAGCCTGATGGAAACCTCGTCCGGCACGCGCGCATGCAGCCGCACGCCCTCCGGGAGGTCCTCCTGGCTTCGGACCGAGCCGCGGTCGTATACCAGCCGCACCAGGTCATAGCGTGTGTACGGCACGAGCAGGCTCACGTCGACGAGGCCGTCATCCAGGAGCTTTTCAATCTTTGCCAGCAGCTCGGGCAGGCC
>PMDT01000352.1:0-13099 GCA_003154555.1 Spirochaetaceae bacterium | reverse complement strand
TCCCTGCCGCCGGGCAGCGACAGGCGGCGGGTGGCAGGATCCAGCGTCGCAAAAAGCTTGTCCTGGACAAGCACTCCGGCGTCCGTGAGCGCATTCATGAGGGAGCTTTTCCCGGCATTCGTATAGCCCACAAGGGCGATCACCGGGAGGCCGGAGCGCTTCCTGTCGTCACGATGCCGCAGCCGCTGCCCTCGGAGCTCCTCGAGGCCGCGGCGCAGCACGGCGATCCGTCGCCGCGCCTGCCTGCGGTCCAGCTCGAGCTGGGTTTCACCAGGTCCCCGCAACCCCACGGGGCCCGCGCCCGAACCGCCGACCTGCTGGGAGAGGCCTGAGCGCATTCCTGCCAGCCGGGGAAGGAGGTACTGATACTGGGCGAGCTCGACCTGCAGCTTGCCCTCCCGNNAGCCGCGTGCGGTCGATGATGCGAATCCCCTCGCCGAGCCCCTCTTCGAGCTTCCTTTGTTGTCCCGGCGAAAGCTCATCATCGAAGAGCACGTAGCGTGCGTTGCAGGAATCGACGAGCTCCTTCACTTCCTGGACCTTTCCCGACCCGATCCAGGTGCGGGCGTTCGGCCGGCCGAGCTTCTGCCAGGTGGCGCCGGCGACGGACAGACCCGCGGTTTCGGCCAGCTTGCCAAGCTCGTCAAGCGAATCCTTGATGCTCCACGTTGATGTGGTGTCTTTCAGCTCCACGCCGACCAGGACGGCGAGATCTCCGGGCCCCGGACCCATCGCTTCCTGCGTGAGAAAGTCTTTTTGCATGCTGTGCAGACAATACTGGAATCAGTCGGCCGCGGCGAGCCCCGCGATGCGGCCCGTGCTCCACGCGGCCTGCAGATTGAAACCGCCCGTGAAGCCGTCGACGTCCAGCAGCTCGCCACAGAAGAAGACACCCGGAACGATGCGTGACTCCATGCTGCGCGGGTCCACTTCCGCGAGGTCCACCCCGCCGGCGGTCACCATCTCGTCGCCCTTGTCGCGGTCCACGATCGTGAGCGGCAGCCGATCCATCAGGTCGACGAGCGCCTTCCTTTGCACCCGCGTGATCCCCGAGGCGGATGTCGCAGTCGCAACGCCGGCCAGATCCAGCGTCGTCTGCGCAAGCCGTCGTGGCATGAGACCGCACAGCACGGAGAGGATCTGTTGTCGGGGGCGCTCGCGCAGCGCGGCGATGAGCCGTCCTTCGATCGCCTGCTTGTCACGCTCCTCCAGCACGGAAAGCCAGAGGTGAAGCGGCGCGCGGGATGAAAAGGGGAGAAACGCACAGCGCGACGAGATGCGGAATACGACGGGGCCGGAGATGCCTCTGTGCGTAAAGACGAGCCCGCCGGTCTCCCGCAGCGCCCGCATCCCTGTCGGATGTGCCTGCAGACGCGCCTGGGGGATCGATACGCCCGCAAGCCGTGCGGGCCAGGATTCCGCCGATGCGAAACCTGTCAGCGCCGGCGCGAGCGGCGTCACCGTGTGCCCCAGCGACATCGCCAGATCGTAGCCGGAGCCCCGCGGGTTTCGCCAGTCTCCCCCGGTGGCGATGATGACGCGGTCGAACAAGGCTTCCCCTCGCTCGGTGGTGACCTGGAAGCCTTTCGGCGTGGGGGCAATCGACGTGATCGGCTGGTGCGCGGACATCTTCACGCACGCGGTGCGCGCCTGCTCTTGCAACATGTTGCGCACGTCCTGGGCTTTCCCGGACCGGGGGAAGACCTTTCCTTCCTCCTCTTCCACGAGCGGCAGCCCCCGGAAGCGGAACCATTCCATGGTCTCCGTGGGGCCGAACCGGGAAAAGGCGGAAAGGAGAAAACGCCCGCCGCGAGGGTAGTGGAGTGCAAGATTGGCGTCTTCCGCACCGGCATTCGTGAGATTGCAGCGGCCGCCGCCGGTCCGCAGGATGGTCGCCAGGGGCACGGCCGCGTCGTATATCACGGCGTGGGCGCCTTTCTCGTGCGCCGCGAGGGCGGCCATGATTCCGGCGGGCCCGGCGCCCGCCACGGCAATGCGCGGCATGGGAGGAGTGTATCAGGGTTGTTCTCACCGATACACTACTTGACGGGGGTTGGGGAAAACGCGGCCGATGGAAGAAATGTGACGCCGGAATGTGTGAAACCTCTTGCATTTGTTTTTTGACTGTAGTATGCATTGCAAAGAGACAAGGGGAGGGGACCCGCCTTTCGCGCGCTATTCCGGCACGACAGGAAGAGCAGACCCACCTCCCGGTGCCAGAGGGGCATGGCCCCTGTGAATGCTTCATGAGATGAAGGAGTTCCGACAGAAATGGAAACCAAGGTGCTGAGCACTGAGGAGGCAGAACCTCCAGGTACAATGCCCGTAGTCCAGGAGTTTGCCGAATTGGCCGGCATCCGGACTACGATGTCACAATTCACTTCCTATTCCCGCCCGAAAAGGCCTTCGCCCGTTGTCCCCCGCTTTACCGTTTCCAGCCGATCCGAAGAGTTCCGCGCACGTTTCTTTCCGCTCGCCATGACCGCCGAATGGTGCGACTGGCGCTGGCAGCTGCGCAACCGCGTCCGCTCGCTGGAAGACCTGGAAAAGATGGTGCGGCTCACACCGGATGAACGGACGGCGATCGCCCGGCACACGGGATCGCTGCCTTTCGCCATCACTCCCTACTACCTGAGCCTTGTCGACCCTGACAACGCAGAGCAGCCGCTGCGCCGGACAATGATCCCGGTGACGGATGAATACCTGCGCATGCCGGGCGAGGCGGAGGATCCGCTGGGTGAAGACGACGACAGCCCCGTGCCCTGCATCGTGCATCGCTACCCGGACCGGGCCCTCTTCCTCGTGGCGAACTCCTGCGCGTCCAACTGCCGCTACTGCACGCGGTCGCGCATGGTAGAAAACCCCAAGAACGACAGCATCTTCTTCCAGTCGCAGTGGGAGGAGGCCATCACCTACATCGACGGCCACCCCGAGATCCGCGACGTGCTGCTCTCCGGTGGCGATCCCCTGACGCTCTCCGACGAAAAGCTGGACTGGCTGCTCTCGCGGCTGCACCGCATTCCCCATGTCGAGTTCCTGCGCATCGGGACAAAGGCGCCCGTGGTGATGCCCCAGAGGATCACGACGTCGCTCCTGCGCGTGCTGAAGCGCTACCATCCCCTCTGGATGAGCATCCACTTCACGCATCCGGAAGAGCTCACGCCGGAAGCCGTGGAGGCGTGCGGACGCCTGGCGGATGCCGGCATCCCCCTGGGAAGCCAGACGGTTCTGCTGGCGGGCATCAACGACACGGTGGAGGTCATGACGCGCCTCATGCACGGGCTCCTGAAAGCGCGCGTGAAGCCCTACTACCTCTACCAGTGCGACCCGATACTCGGCTCGGCGCACTTCCGCACCCCCGTGCAGAAGGGACTGGAGATGATCCAGGGCCTGCGGGGACACACCTCGGGATACGCGGTTCCGTCGTACGTGATCGACGCCCCCGGGGGAGGCGGCAAGATACCGCTCCTGCCCGAATACGTCGTGGGCCGGGACGGCAATGACCTTGTCCTCCGCAATTACCAGGGGCTCCTCTTCCGCTACCCGGATACGCTGGGCGTCACACAAGAGCCCGCGACATGAGAATGACCTGCGCCGCGCCCGCAAGGGCCGCGGCGCATTCTTTTATGGAGCTGCCGCCAATCCAATCATGACACCGTTGAGAATCGCCCTCGTCTACGGTCGCGTCGACGCCGGAGCCCCGCTGGATGAGAAGGACGTGCTCGTGCAGGTCGACGCGGTGCGCACAGCCCTCCATTCCCTGGGGCATGCCACCATCGACGTTCCCCTGTCCCTCGACCTCGGAGTCGCCGCGGCGGTCCTTTCGACGGCAGGGCCGGTGATCGCCTTCAACCTCGCAGAGACCATCGACGGGAAGGGGAGCCTCATCCAGCTTGCCCCCACGCTCCTGGAGAGCCTGCGTATCCCCTACACGGGGGCGCCCTCGGAGGCCATTCTCCTCACGTCCCACAAGCTCCTGGCGAAAAAGACCCTGGCAGCGGGCGGCATCCCCACGCCGGCGTGGGCAAAGGCTGAAGCGGCGCTCTCCGGTCGTCCCCCGGGATCCGCCCCCTGGATCGTGAAATCGGTCTGGGAGCACGCCTCCATCGGGCTTTTGGACAGCGCGGTGGCCGCCACGGAGGAGGAGCTGGTCCGCGAGATCCGCCGCCGCGTGATGCGGGAGTCCATCGAACACCTGTTTGTCGAGCAGTACATCGACGGCCGCGAGTTCAATCTTGCGCTCCTGGGCGCCCCCGGAGGACCGCAGAACCTGCCGCCCGCGGAGATACAGTTCGTCGGCTACCCCGCGGGCAAGCCGCGGATGGTCGGCTACCGGGCGAAGTGGGACGAGGGCTCGTTCGAGTACGGCAACACGCCGCGGTGTTTCAATTTCCCGCCCGGGGACAAGGGCCTTCTGGAGAAGCTCGTGGCCCTGAGCGGGGACTGCTGGCGGCTTTTTGGTCTCGCGGGCTATGCCCGGGTGGACTTCCGTGTCGACGCCGGAGGGCGCCCCTGGGTCCTGGAAATCAACACGAACCCCTGCCTGTCTCCGGACGCGGGCTTCATGGCGGCGGCAGACAGGGCGGGATTGACGCTGGAACAGGTCGTGCAGAGGATCGTCGCCGAGGCGGCGCACCCTTCCGGCTGCGAGGAGAGCAACGTATGAGCGTCCGGACAATAGAGTTCCGCACCTCCGTCAGGGAGAGTGACCCGCGCGTCGTGCGGGAGATAACCGATTCCACCGGCTTCTTCTATCCCGAGGAGGTGGAAACGGCGGTCGAGCTGGTCGACGACTGGCTCCTCAAGGGACCGCGCTGCGGCTACCACTTTCTCTTCGCCGATCAGGACGGCAGGACCGTCGGCTACACGAGCTACGGTCCCGTCGCCTGTACGAAGGAGAGCTACGACCTGTACTGGATCGTGGTCGCGGGCGACTATCGCGGCAAGGGGCTGGGAACGCAGCTCCTGGAAAGGACGGAGCTTGCCATTGCGGCCCTTGGTGGCACCCGCATTTACATCGAGACCTCGGCGCGCCCTTTTTACGCCCCCACGCGTGCATTCTACCTTGCGCGCGGGTATACGCAGGTCGCGGAGCTTGAGGATTTCTATGCCCCCGGCGACGCGAAGGCCATGTACCTGAAGGTGGTTCCCCGTCCGGCCCGCTGACATTCGCGGCCGTCGCAGGTAGTCTCTTCACCATGAAGCGTGGATTGCCCGGTCTCATTGCCGGTCTCATCCTGTTCGATCTTTTCCTGAACCTTCCCGGATTCGACGTGGCATCGCCTTTCGCCTCGCTCCTCGTCCCGTCCATCGATCTTCTCGTGGTCGGCGCGATCTGCGCCGGCATTGCCCAGGCGGGTGAATCATCGCGGCGCGGCCTGCGGATAGCCGCCGCCGTATTCGTCGTCTTCCTGCTTGTCTACGCGACCGGCACCCGGTTCGGTTTCGGCATCGCGTTCCACCTTTTCGGCAGCGCCGGCATCCTTGTCGCTGCGAGCTGCCTCGCATCCCTGCTCGCGATTGCCCTTGCGGGTGCGGCCGGTTTCCTGCTCTCAGGGCTTCTCGTCCGCGGTTTCTCGGCGCCGCTCGTGCGCAGCGTCTTTGTCCTGGTTATCGCACTCTGCGCGGTGCTGCAGGTGCTCCTGGGCCGGCATGTCTTTGCCGCCAGCATCATCCCGCGCGTCATCCGCGACATCGCCGCTCATCTCAGGTAGGCCGCCATCTCCGCGGCCACCTGCGCGTGCTCGGCGCTCACCACGGACAGTTCCTGCGCGGAAAGGAGATGCCGGCAGAGCGCAAGGGGAATCCGGGCCGGCATTCCATGGGCGTTCGCCGCGCGGGCAAAGGCCCGTGTGATCCGCCGATAGTAGCCGGGCGCCGCATTGCCCCAATCGGGTCGACCGGCAGGGACCCCGGGGTAGAGATGGTCGATGCGCACCGCGAGGTCGGCGTCGTCACCGCCGACGACACCGATGAAATGCTCTTTCTGCCGACCCTGCTTCAGCGTCATGCCGCCGAAGACGACGTACTGGGCACCCGCGCGTGCTGCCGCGGCGACGCTCCGCTCGATCTGTTCGGGGCCGTCGCTCAGGAAGGGGACGACGGGCATGAGGAAGATGCCGCCGTTTATTCCGCGACGACGCAGCTCGGCAAGCGCCTGGAGCCGCGCCGAGGGGAGGGGGGCACCAGGCTCCAGCAGCGCGGCAAGGGAATCGTCTGCCGTGGAAATGCTGAAGCTCACCGCGGCGCCGACGGAGACGGCAAGGCGCTCAAGCAGCTCCGCATCGCGCAGCACGAGCGATGATTTCGTGAGGACATGGACGGGGATGCCGTGGGCGACCAGCAGCTCGAGGACCTCCCGTGTGATGCGGCAGCGCGCTTCCGCCGGCTGGTAGCTGTCGCCGACCCCTCCGCCCAGGAGGAGAAAGCCCCCGTGGCGCGCCGGGGGGAAAAGCTCCTGCTGCGCTGCCTCAAGACCAAGCTCCTTCCGGAGAAGCGCGACCGCATTCGTTTTCACCTGGATGTCCGCCGCAAAGTCGCCGTCGACGCGATACTTCTCCGCCCGTCCGTCGCAGTACGCGCAGTTGTGGGCGCATCCGCGGTAGAGGTTCATGCCCGCCGAGGACAGGAAAAATGAATCGATNNGGAAATGTCGCCAGGAGCGACCGCAAAATGCCGCCAGGAGCGGCCGCAAAAAAAGCCGCCCGAAGCGGCCGCGATAATGTGGAAGGGGATGTGAGAGGCGCTTGTAGGGTAGCTCTCTTCGAGAGACCTCATGCCTCCATTGGGAGGCCCCTGCTTCTCACGATCCCCTTCAGTGATGAATGTGATTCATCGGGGCCATTATAGACCCGGGGCAATGCGAATGCAACGAAAAAGTGCACGCGGACACCAGGAGTGGCCGCGAATGCCACCAGCAGTGGCCGCTCTGCAACTTATTTCAATTTCGTGAGATAGCAAAGAGACCTTCGACCCGCGGTGCCGGCATTGCAGCTCGCGCAGGGAAAATGTAGTCTCTGGCCCGATGGACACCCTGCTGAGAGCGCGCGAGGTCCACGCGCGGCACCCCGCGATCGACGGGCACGCGGATTCGCTCGGACGCTATCTCGATTCACCCAGCGCCTTCTTCGGGGAGAGGCGGGAAGGGCACCTGGACAGCAGGCGACTGCGGGAGACCGGCCAGAATGTGCAGGTCATGGCCATCTATGCCCCGCCGGAAAAGACCGGTCCTGCCGCGCTCCAGTACGGGCTGGACTTCCTGCACGCGATCGACAGGATGTTCGACTCACCGCTGAATGCGCGCCTTTCACCGCCGTATCGGCGCATCCTCACTGCCGCCGACCTGGAGGAATGCTGCCGACCCGGCCGTTTCGGATTCCTCCTCTTCATCGAGGGAGCCTCTCCGCTCGGCGGCAGCATCGACAACCTCGAGCTCTTCTACGGCCGCGGCGTCCGCGGCATCACGGTAACGCACAATCACGACAACGAAGCGGCCCGGGGATGCTTTGCGGAAGGCGAAGGGACCGGGCTCACCGCATTCGGCAGGGACATGATCGCGGCGATGTTCCGCCTCGGCATGGTGGTGGATCTCGCCCATTCGAACGAACGGACGTTCCGGGATGTGATGAAACGCGCCCGCCGGCCGGTGATCGATTCGCACACGGGGCTCCGGGTGTTCTGGGATCACCCGCGCAACCTCCGTGATGAGCAGGTGAAGGAGATCGCGGCAACCGGCGGGGTCGTCTGCATCGATTTCCTGCCGGATCATCTCTGCCTGCGGCCCGAGCCGAAAAAGCGCATGGGCATCGACCAGGTGGTCCGCGTCATCACGCATGCCGTGGAGATCGCGGGCATCGCGCACGTCGGCCTGGGCGCCGACTGGGACGGATTCGAGGAGACCGTGGAAGGCCTGGAGGATTGCGCGCAGCTTCCCCGGCTCACAGCCGCGCTTCTCGACGCGGGGTATTCCGAGCCGGACACGGCCGCGATACTCGGCGGGAACATGAAGCGCGCGCTCGCGGAGGCCATGGCATGAACGAAAAGCAGCCGCGCCGGGTGGAAGAGATCGACTGGACGACCTGGATGCCGACCGAAAGGGCGACCCTCCTGTTCGTCGTACGCGACGGCAGCATCCTGCTCATCGACAAGAAGACCGGGCTGGGCGCCGGCAAGGTCAACGGGCCCGGTGGCCGCATCGACCCGGGAGAAACGGCGCTGCAGGGGGCCATCCGCGAGGTGCAGGAAGAGCTCTGCGTGACGCCAACGGGCGTGCGGGAGGCGGGAGAGCTTTTTTTCCAGTTCCTCGATGGATATTCGCTGTATGGCGCCGTGTTCACGGCGAGCGGCTTCGATGGCGAGCTGTGCGAGACACGGGAAGCGCGGCCGCGGTGGACGCCCGTGGACCGGATCCCCTTTGAGCGGATGTGGGCGGACGACAGGCTCTGGATCCCTCACATGCTCGAGGGCAGGCGCTTCAGCGGCTGGTTCATCTTCGACAATGACACGATGCTCGATTCCCGGGTTCGAGTCGACGCCCCGGGCCCGCGCTGATATACTCAATGCATGGAGGAGCCCGACTCCCTTGAGAGGACGCGTTCGCGGTCTCGCGGGAGCGTCCTCCTCGCCTGCCTTATCCTGACCCTCGTCCTCGGCTGCGTTACCGCGCTGCCCGGGAGCGCGGAGTCACCTTTGCTGATCGATGCCCTTGTCGGTTTCAACGGACAGGCGCGCGAAGGCCGCTTCGGTCCCGTGCTCGTGAGCGTCACAAACGCGGGGACGAGCATTCCCGTGGACGTGCAGCTCGTCGTGTCCTGGGGCAGCAGCCTGCGGGGAACCACGGACAGCCGCCTCTTCACCCGGCAGAGCGTCCTTGGCAGCGGCGCGACACGCCGCATCCCGTTTCTCGTGCCGCTGCCCCCGGACGCGCGCACGCTGGACCTCCGCATCTCATCGCGGGGATCGCTGCTCGCCCACCAGAGCATCGACCTGCGCGGCCAGGTGAGTCGCGACCGCATCGTGGCGGCCGTGGCGAGCGAGCTGTCCCTGGATTCGATCGCCGCGCTGTCCGATGCCACGGGCAATGTCCGCGTCGTGTACCCTCGGATCGACGATCTGCCGGAAACCTGGGCGGCATACGACTGCATCGACATGGTGATCGTCCACGACACCTCTTTCCAGCAACTGCGGGCGGCACAAGTCTCCGCCCTTGAGCGATGGGTCGTGACCGGCGGCACGGTCGTACTGACCGGCGGCGCCGCCGGCCTCCAGCATGCTGACGCAGGCTTTGGCGGGCTCATGCCGGTGCGTGTCACCGGCCTCGTCACGCGCACGGCGTTGCCGTCGGTCGCCCGTCTTGCCGGCGTGCCACGCGGCCCACGTGGCAGCATCGTCTTGGCGGAATCCATCGTGACGACGGGCAGGACGCTCGCGCGGGATGGGGATCTGCCGCTCGTGGTGGAGCGCCGGCTGGGCCGCGGGTCAGTATGGTTCCTTGCCTTCGATCCGACGCTCGCGCCGTTCCCCGGCTGGGACGGCATGCTGCCGCTCTGGCGCTTGATGGCGTCGCGGGACAGGCAGCCGACGCTCCCGGCGGAGTCTCATGCGCCGCTGGACGACCCGTGGCTGCGCGTGATGCTCGCCTCTCCCGCCCTCGCGCTGCCGTCGGTGATCCTCGTTCTCGCCCTGGTCGGCCTCTACTGCGCCCTCCTTTTTCCGATCACAAACGGCAGGCTGCTGCGGAGCATGAAGACGCGCACGCGGATCGTGCTGCTCCTTGCCATTCCGCTGCTTGCCGGTACGGGAAGCTGGATAGTCTTCGATACAGTGACTTTTCGGGCCGCGCCGCGCGTCATTGACGCCGCTCTTGTCGAGATGCGGTCCGGTGACGGGCAGGCCCTGGTCACGGAGAAAGTGGGCATCGTCGCCACCCGCCCGGCAGCCGTGGACATTGCCGCGGGCACCCACGAGCTGCCGGTGTCCGAGATCGGCCTCCGTCTCACGGGTGCCGCCGCGCGGACGCCACCTCCGCCAGGCTTCGCCGTGGCCGCGGGCGATGCGACCAGATTGTCGGGCGTGGCCGTCGGTCGTTATGGCGTGAGGCTGATCCTCCTGAATGACGTGGTCCCCATGCCCGTCACGGCGCACGCGGTCCGCGCGGGATCGACCGTGACAGTCACGGTGGGCAATGCCTCCGCGCGCGCGCTCCAGTCCTGCTTCTTCTGGACCAACGGCCGCGGCTACCGGCTGGGCGACATCCCGCCGAATGGCGTCGTACGGGCGTCGTTTGCGCTCGAAGGCGCTGTGGACCTCCAGGCCCTCCGCGTCGTGGACGATCCCACCCGGGCAGCCTTGTGGAATCTCGTGGCCCCGGGGGTGAGCGGTCCTGCCGTCGTCGGCTGGCTGGACGGCAGCGCGCTCGCCCTTCGCGTCGGCGGCGCGGAGCCCGTCAACGCGCAGGCACCCCTGTCGCTGCTCGTGGTGGAGCCGGAATGACGATGCGCGTGAATCCATTTCTTCAAGAAGGGGTCAGGACCTATTTTGCGCATCCGGGCATCCTCAGGACTTACTTCTACCTGCCTGCAGGGCTTGCCATCGTGCTCGTCGTGGTCTGGCCGCGCGGCGGTCTTGAATCGATACTCCGCAGCGGGCCGCTTACCGACGCCTTCTCCGTTGTCGCGATCGTCTTTCTCGGCCTCCTGTTGTACTTTGGCGGCCGCTACGGCGCGGAGGATTTCTCACCCGACACCATGGTCCAGCTTCGCGAGTACGTGACGCTGACCCCCGTGCCGCTCGTGTCCGTGATCCTGGGCAAGGCGGGTTTCTTCTTCCTCCATACATTCTTCCTCCTCCTCCTGGGTGCGCCCTTTCTGCTGGCACCGGTGGCGGTGGGAGGGCTCTCGCTGTCGAAAGCATTCGCCGCATTCGCGGTCCTGGGGACGGCGAGCCTTGCGGCGAGGATGTTCGGTCTTTTCGTGCTGTCGCTCATCGGCGACAGGCCCCTGCTCCGAAATGTCATCCTGCTGCCGGGCATCCTGCTCTTCGTCGTGGTGACGCTGGTGGCCTTTCCCCCGCTCAGTCCCATCCACGCGCTCCTCAGGCTTGGTTCCACGCCGACAGCCGATGCTTCGGCGGGCGGAGCATTCATGTCCGCCACGGCCGCGAGCAGCCTCGTGGGCATCGGTGCCGCGCTCGTTGCCGCGGCGGGCGTCTATCTCGTCCTGCGTGTTTCCCGCGGCGCGCGCGGGGGGAGCGCGACGAATGGGTGAGACATTCAAAGCGCGCGTGGACGTCGTTCTGCACCGGGCACGAGTGGATAGTGTGCTCCGTCGCGGCTCGACCGGGCTTTTCTACGGCCTGCTCCCCGGCTTTGCCGCGGCGGTCATCGCCGGGAGCATCCGGCTGCCCTTCCCGGCGCTCTGGGTCGCGGTCATCGGCGCGGCGGCGGGCGCGGCGGCCGGTATTGCCGCGGGGCTTTTCGCCGCCATCGATGCGCACACGGTCCTCCTGCGCGGCGACCGATTGCTCGCCACGCGCGAGCTTGCCAGTACCGCCCTGGAGCTGTCCGAAAGCCAGGCGCGCAGCGGGTTCGCGGCGACTGTCATCGAGGACGCGGCGGCATTCCTGGCGCGGACCGCATCGCGCAAAGTGCTCGGCCGACTCCGTCTTCCCCTGGCGCCGTTCATCTCGGTCGTCGTCGCGCTCACCGCCGCGGCGCTTCTCTTTCCCCTCGACCTGCGGCCGCTTTTTTCCCGGCCCGGCGGGCTGGACAGGGCGATGACCGATATCGGCGAAGACCTGAAGGAACAGGGGCAGGCGCTCAACGACGCGGCGCGCGAGTTGAACCTCGGGCGCAGCCTCGCCCTCTCCCTGGAGCTCACGCAGCTCGGCCGCGAGCTCGAGGCTCACAAGCTGACTCTGGACGAGGCGCTGGACCGCATATCCGATCTTGAAAGCAGGCTCGGCCAGGAGTACCAGCTCGCATTGCGCAACGGGGACGCGACCGTGCCGCCATCGGGCGCGGGGAATGCCGGCGACTCCGCGGGTCAGGAGGGTGCGGCCCCCGGTGCGCAGAGTGCACCGTCGGACGGATCCTCCCCATCCGCGGAGGCGGGAACGGCCGGCAGCGCGGACCGCAACCAGAGCAGTCTCGGGGATGCGCTCGACAAGCTGCGCCAGGACAAGTGGCAGCTGTCAGGACGGCAAGGCCCGATGACGGGAAGAAGCGCACAGCGCCCGCCCGAAAGCGCCGGGACGCCGGGCAAGGGCACGGGCGGATCCGGAAATGCCGGCAGGGTCCAGAGTGAAGGCCAGAAAGGCGACTCCCAGGGGGATAGCCTTTCGGACAGCTCCGCCGACGGGCAGGATCAGCCCGGCAAGAGCGACGGAAGCCAGGCCGGAAATGCTCCCGCGCTTCAGAAGACCGGCGAACCCACGGCGATTGCGCGGGGATCGAAGGGGCCCGGCCTGCAGGCAAAAGGGGCTACCGGCGAAGGAGACATGGCCCGGCTGCTCGCGCGGTCCCTGCCCGATGCCACGGGCTCAGAGCTGCCTGACGCAACCGTGCTGGACCGGTATGCACGGCAGGCCGAAAGCGCCCTTGCGCACGACGAGGTGCCGCAGGATCTGCGGGAATACGTGAAGGGGTATTTCACCAACATCGGAATTTCGACTATGGGCAAGTAACACCGTCGGGGGAGCACATGGACGCACGGGAACAGGCAGCATGGGTGATGGACAGGGTGCGCGCGCTGCGCGCCGAGATCGCCCGCACGATCGTGGGGCACGAGGACGTCGTGCAGGATGTCCTGATCTGCCTCTTCTGTTCCGGTCACGCCCTGCTGGAAGGAGTGCCGGGACTGGGAAAGACCACGCTCATCAAGAGCCTCGGCCAGGTCCTTGACCTGGTCACGTCGCGGATCCAGTTCACGCCGGACCTCATGCCCGCGGACATCATCGGGACGAATGTGCTCGTCCAGGAGGACATGCAGGCCGCGGGAGCGAGCGCCGATACGCGCCGCTTCGTGCGGTTCCAGAAGGGACCCGTGTTCGCCAACATCGTGCTCGCGGACGAGATCAATCGCGCCACGCCCAAGACCCAGTC
>PMDT01000357.1 GCA_003154555.1 Spirochaetaceae bacterium | reverse complement strand
AAAGCCCTTTCTCTGCCAGCAGATCCGCCTGGTGTCGGAGGCCGCAGGAGACTACGGGTGGATAGCCGGCAGGTTCGGTCAGATTGAGGCATATTTCACCTGCTACGATCGCACCTATTTTTTCCCCTCCTGTGGGCTGTACGTATGGGCGGACGACGTGATGATCGGCATGGACAACGATCNNCGCTTCTCGACCGCCGGCATGTTCCTCAACGGGTTCATGGTTGCCGAGCTCCGCTCTGCAGCGCTGATTGCCGACAAGCTGGACAGGGAAGACCGGGCGCATCGCTACCGCACAAAGGCGGAAGCCCTGGAGAAGGCCATCAATGAGGAATGCTGGGATCGACGCGATGGATTTTTCTATTCCGTTGACGTGGACGTCAAAACACGGCCGTACGATTGGTTCCACGTCGGGTTGGGTGTGTTCTGGAAGACCCTTCCCATCAAGATCCGCGCGTGGACGGGATT
Source organism: Spirochaetaceae bacterium (assembly GCA_003154555.1). Lineage (GTDB taxonomy): Bacteria > Spirochaetota > Spirochaetia > SZUA-6 > Fen-1364 > Fen-1364. The sequence goes on along the minus strand of PMDT01000357.1, from coordinate 7,939 downwards.
CATTCCCCTGTGGACGGGCACGGCGACCCCCGACCAGGCAGCGCGACTCGTCCGTCACGCGTCTGACGAATCGACCTTCTGCGCACCCTTCGGGATCATCTCCCTGGCGATGGATGAAAAGATGTTCAATCTCCAGCCGAGCCTCAATCCGTCGAACTGGCTGGGGCCGATCTGGATCATCGTCAACTACATCGTATTCAAGGGGCTCATGCGGTACGGGCACCGCGAGGAAGCGCAGAGGCTGTGCGACACGACGCTGCGTCTCCTGCATGGAGATCTAACTCGAACGGGAACTCTGCACGAGTTCTATGAACCCCACACCGGCGCGCCGATCATGAACCCCGGCTTTTTCAATTGGAACATGCTTGCCGTCACCATGGCGGATGAAGCCCGTGAAGGAGACGCATGAGCATGGTACCGCGTGAAGAGTGGGGCAATCCATTCGGTCTCATGCCGCAGGAGATTGAGGTCCGCGCCAGGGAGATCCGCCGCAAGATCATCCAGATGAACTCCAATGCGGGCCAGGGCCATACGGGCGCTGACCTTTCCGAGGCTGACATACTTGCATCACTCTTCTTTCGCGTGCTCCGCTACGATCCGNNTTTTATTGCACCCTTGCGGAGGCGGGGATCATCGATCCGGCGCTCCTTTCGACCTACCTGAAATTCGATTCGGCGCTGCCCGGGCATCCCGTGCGGCAGAAGACGCCGTTCGTGGAAATCAACACGGGGGCGCTCGGGCATGGATTGTCAGTGGGCGTCGGGCTCGCCCTGAGCGCGAAGATGAGCGGTCGGGGCTTCCACGTGTATGTGCTCCTCGGGGACGGTGAGCTGCAGGAGGGCTCGAACTGGGAAGCGGCAATGAGCGCGTCGCAGTTCCGTCTCGGGAATCTGGTCGCCATTATAGACCGTAACACCCTCCAGCTCGCCGACCGCACCGAGACGATCATGGCGCTGGAGCCTCTGGTCGAGAAGCTGGAATCCTTCGGGTTTCAGATCGCCCGCGCGAACGGCAACGACCCGGCCGACATCGTCCGCGTGATCGAGTCCTTCGACATGGCGGGGGAAAAGCCGCACGCGGTCGTGGCCCGTACGGTGAAGGGCAAGGGCGTCTCCTTTATCGAAGACCAGCCATCGTGGCACCACAAGATCCCGGTCGGGGATCAGCTGCGGCAGGCAATCGAGGAGCTTGAATGAGCCCCGACCGCGTGCAGGACCTGCGGGAGGCCATGGTCCAGAGCCTCGTGGAGGGAGTAGAGCAGGGCATCGAGCTGGTCGTGCTGGTGAGCGACTCTTCGAGCACGTCGTCGATCGCGCCATTCAAGGCGCGCTTTCCCGATCGGCTGGTGAATGTCGGCATCGCGGAGCAGAACCTGCTCGGTGTGGCCGCGGGTCTCTCCCTTGGCGGCTACGTGAGCGTGACGGCGAATGCCGCGTGCTTTCTGGTGGCCCGTTCCTGCGAGCAGCTCAAGACGGACATCTGCTATTCGGCGACGAATGTCAAGCTCATGGGCTTGAATGCCGGCGTCGCCTATGGATCCCTCGCAAGCACTCATCATGCCATTGATGACATCTCCATCCTGCGCAGCATGGGGACGATCAGGATATTCGCCCCTGCGGACGGCCCCGAAGCGGCGCAGGTGATCGGCCAGGCCCTGCGCACCGACGGCCCTGTCTATGTCCGGCTGGACAATGCAGAGCTTCCCGTGTTTCATGGCTCCGGATACAATTTCCAGCCGGGACGACTCGATGTCCTTCGGGAAGGAGGAGACCTCACGATCTTTGCGCTCGGCTCGGTCGTCCACGAGGCACTCGCGGCCGAGGACATCCTTGCGAAGCAGGGCATGCACGCAACCGTGGTGAACATGAGCTCCATACGTCCCGCCGATGAAAAGGCGATCGCCAGGCTGGCACGCTCGACCGGGCGCGTCGTCACAGTGGAAGAGCATTCGGTGAATGGCGGGATCGGGTCGCTCGTCGCGGAGAGCCTGGCCGAAGGGGGCTGCGCCGTGCGCTTCGAGCGGCTGGGCATCCCGGATGGCCACTTCGCCAAGGCGGGCCCTCGCGACGAGATCCGCAGTCACTACGGGATAGATTCCTCCGGTATCGTGCGGGCCGCGCTGCGGGTGCTTTCCCGGGTGGGGTGAATGACTCCTCCCTTTCTGCTCGCCGTCGACCAGGGGACGAGCAGCACCAAGACCATCATTTTCGACAGGCAGGGCGGCATCGTCGCCGCCGCGACCAGTGACCTGGCGAGCGAGTACCCGCGCGCGGGATTCGTCGAACAGGATCCCGCTGAGATCCACCGCAGCGTCGTCGAATCTGTCGCGGCGTGTGCCGCGCTGTTCCGGGACCGCGGCGAGTCCCTGTCTGACCTCGCGGCCTGCGGCATCTCGAATCAGAGGGAAACATTCCTCCTGTGGGACCGCGGCGGTGCGCCCCTGTGCAGGGCCATCAGCTGGCAGTGCGAAAGATCGGTCGCCGTCTGCGAGCGGCTGCGCGCGGAAGGACAGTCAGGGGAGATCACCTCGCGCACCGGCCTGGTGCTCACTCCGTATTTCTCCGGCACGAAGCTCCTGTGGCTCATGGAGAACGATCCCGATATCCGGCGCGCCGTGCAGGACGGGAACGCTTTTTTCGGCACCGTGGATACATGGCTCCTTCACCGGCTTACCGGGGGAAAGTGCTACGCGACGGACCACACGAACGCGTCCCGGACCCTGCTGTTCAATATCGACACCCTCGCCTGGGACACGGAGCTCCTGTCCCGCTGGGGACTGTCGGGACTGCGGCTGCCCGCGGCGCATCCGTCCGTGCACCCGTTCGGAGAGACCGACTTCGGCGGCGCCCTTCCGCGCGCCTTGCCGATTGCCGCGATGATCGGCGATTCCCATGCGGCGGCCTTCGGTGAAGGCTGTACGCGGCCGGGCATGGCGAAGGTGACGATCGGCACGGGCTCGTCGGTGCTCGTCAACGTGGGTGGAAGGCGGCGCGTGGCGGGGGGCGGCATTGTGTCGACCGTCTGCTATAGCCTCCCGGAGGGAGTGCAATACGCATTGGAGGGGATCATCGTAAGCTGCGCGGCAACGATCGCCTGGATGCGCGATCAGCTCGGGCTCTTCAGCGACAGCGCGGAAACGGAGACCATGGCGCGGGGCGCCGGGGACAGCCAGGGGGTGTATGTCATTCCCGCATTCAGCGGCCTCGGCTCTCCGCATTGGAAGATGAATCTGAAGGCATCGATTCACGGGCTCTCATTTGCGAGCAGCAAAAATCATGTCGTGCGCGCGGCTCTCGAATCGATCCCGTACCAGATTGCCGACGTCATGGAGGCTATTGCGGCGTCGGGCGGAATTGCCCCGGCCGAGCTGCGCGTGGACGGCGGCATGACCGCGAACAGCTTCGTCATGCAGCTTCTCGCCGACATCGTCCCGGCCCCCGTCATCACGATCGGAACCGCGAATGTTTCCGCCCTCGGGGCCGCGGCGCTCGCGGGTCTGGGCGCCGGCGTATACCGCAGCATCGACGATCTTGGCGGTCTTGCGCAGGAAAAGCGGAGATACGGCGCCGGTCCGGACGAGGCTCAGGCACAGCGCGGCTATGCCGGATGGAAAGCTCTGCTCGCAAGTCTTATATGAAATTGCTGGACAGGAAAGGCCGTCTTCCCCCCGGGAACAGGGATCGGCCGACATGAGTGGGGACGAGGTAGGAAAATCATGGGCGAGCGTGTATCCTTGAAGGACGTGATGACTGAAACACCGACTTCTTCGAGGAGCCCCGTTTTTCTCATTACCTGCGCCATTCTGCTCGGCGCAGTCCTGAGCGGCTGCACCAATTCCTTGCCGTTGGACACCCCCTGGAACACTCCCGTGGGAGCAGTCAACGCGAGCTGGACGGCCGTCGGCCAGCCGGGGTTCACCCCGGGGTCCGCGAACCGCGTCAATATCGGATTCACTCCTGACGGGACACTGCTTGCCTCTTTCAGCGACCAGATTGCAGGCAACAACGCAAGCGTGGAAGCGTACAACGGTTCCGCCTGGACATTTGTTGGAGTCGAGGGTTTCTCAAGTGTAAATGTCGACTTCGTCGCATTGGCAATCGGCGCCAATGGTACTCCCTATGTCGCCTACCAGGATAATTACAATACATTAAAAAGAGCAACGGTCATGAGCTACAGCGGGGGCGCGTGGAATCTCGTGGGGGCGCAGCAGTTCACACCCGGCGAAGTTGACGATGTCTCGCTTGCCATTGATGGGACAGGCACGCCTGTTATTGCATTCGTTGACAAGTCGGTGATCCCCTCGCCGATCAGCGTCTGGCGCTACACTGCCGGCGCCTGGGCTCCTCTTCCCGGAGGTGCCGACATTTCGGGAGGGACCAACGCGGACGCGCACCCTTCGATCGCCTATGACAGCTCGGGCAATCTCTATGTTGCGTATACCGACGGGGACACCGGAGGCAAGCTCGCCGTCCGGTGCTTCAATGGAAGCACGTGGGCGCCCGTCGGGCCGGTGCCGTGTACTCCCTCTTCGGCAGGCAGCCCAAGCCTGAAGATCGGGCCGGGGAATATCCCGTACGTTGCATTTCAGGACGGCGCAGCCGGCAACAACGGCCTCACTGTCATGAAATACGCGGGCGCAAGCTGGTCCCTCGTCGGACCTCGGGGTTTTTCCCCGGGCGGCACCGGGGCACCTTCACTCGGCATCAGCACCGGAGGCACCCTCTACGTCGGTTTTCGGGACACCGTCAATGGGAACAAGGCAACGGTCATGAAGTTTACCGGCACGACATGGATCGGCGTCGGGACGGTCGGGCTGTCAGCCGGCTCAGTCGGTTCTGTCTCGCTTGGGCTCGATCCCGGCGGGACGCCTTTTCTTGGCTACAAGGATGGCGCGAACGGGAACGCGGTGACCGTGATGGAGTATCACTAGACATCCCGGGGCCCTGCCCTACCACCATTTTTCGTATCGAGTGAGAATGCGCGACGCCGAATCCCACACGCAGTAGTAACCGCCGGAAAAACTGAACGCCAGGCTCAGACTGCCGGACTTGTTCGGAAGGTGCAGGCTGACCGGCGATGAGGCGGTGGCAGCGGTAAACCAGATCAGGGATTGCGAAGAGTGATCGTAGGCAACGATTCCGTCTGACACGACAGACAGCCTGAAGGAATCCAGGTTGTTCATTGTGAAACTGGAGTATGCGGGGTTGTCGAACAAGGCCGGCCCCGCGAAACCGTTTGTCATATCAGGATCCTTGGGCACGGAAAGGAAATAAAACTTTCCGGGGCTGGGGTCCTCGAACACGAGAAGGGCGGTATTCACCTGGTCGTCCTCGGGATCGGTGAACACGTCACGCAGATAACAGGTGCGACCTATCGGATGGGACCACGACGTGGCGGAGCCCCAGTCATTCGCGAATTGCCGGAAAGACATGGTGCCTGAGGAATCCGAGGAAAAGTCGGTCCATGTGAATCTCGCCGACGACGGCCCGACGATGGCCCCGTTACGCAGCTCCACGCTCAGCAGGTTGACGGGTGGTTCGAGCTTGCTGACCGGATTCAGCCCGGCCGTGGCAGGGCTCATCAGGAGGTTCCCGACCACGATGTTCCCGCTCGAAAGCTGCGTGACGGCGGCGTTTCCCTGCAGCTGGATGCCGACGGGCGGGACAGCGACGATATCGTTCATTGTAAAACGATTCTCTTCGGCCAGGCCAGGCGAGAGCACGAAGAGATGCGGCTGGGAGCCGTCGAAACCAGAGTCGGAAAAAAGGAGAACGTACTCGGTCATTCCTGATCTCAGGATGGAAAGTGAAAAACCAGGGGCGGCGAGTGCGGAAATCTCGGAGGAAAGGTCGATGCGCGCCGTCGTCTGCGCGGCATCCGAGGGAAAGCTTCCCATGAAGAGGACATTGCAGGAGGCGAGCGGGAGCACGAGCAGTCCCGCGACGACAAGACATCGGATGATGCGTTTCAATGACACGCCGCCCGCGTGTTCACGACGAAGGGAACGGACTGGGCAACCCCGGCCGCGCACGCGATGAGCAGGGGCATGGCAGGAACCATTCTGAAGCGTCTCACTGTCCGTGTCTCGTTCAACAGTCTACTCAGCGGCGGCGCCCATTTCAAGGATGGCGGTAACATTCGATTGAAAGGGCGCCCGTAGTAGCGGTCGATGTTCAAAAACGAACACGAGCCTGTGCGAAATATTGCTATTTTTGCAGAACTGACGCATAGTCGATCATATGTTACGAACCCCTTTGAGCATGGATACTTGGCGACGCGTGTTCGACATCATCGAGGAAACGGAGGTTGTGGACGCGCACACCCACATACAGGACGACATCACGGGATTCACTCCTGCGATGGCGAACACCAACCTGTCAGGTACCCAGGCCTCGTTCAATCGACCGTCGAAGGAAACGATTGACGAGGGCATATCGTCGGGGCGACTCATACGCCGCTCGATGCTCGATCCCACGCATGCGCTGTTCTACTCCTGGTTCGCCGAGATCGTTGAAGGAGCACGCAACCGGCTCGATGAGGCGATCGCGCTCATCGGCGACAACTCCCTCGAGGCGCGGAAGCGGGCGGGGCGTTTCCTGCTCGAGGAGCTCAAAGAGAGCCGGTTCTCCGAGTATGCAGCCTGGATCCGATACATGTTCCGGCTCTATGAGGGCGTCGGCGAGGATCCCCTCGAGCCGCGGAACTTCGACGCCGTGTGGGACGCCGTCGCGCGAGCGCGTCGCGACCACCGTTTTCCTGCGAAAGTGCTGGCAACGCACAGGGTGAAGGCATACGTCACGAGTATAGAGAACCGCGACGCGATACCGCTGGGTCCGGCAGTCCGGCCGAAAGACGTGGACCTTGCCTTCTCCACCCACCCCGAGGCGTGGTCGATGTTCGACTTCAATGGGCTGCTCTGGCCCGAGCGCGCGACTGATTTCGGTCTCTTCACGCGCGGCCACAAGTTCGAGGCAGAGAAATACCTCCTGCATCTCGAAGAGTATTTCCAGAAGGACATCGGATCGGTTGATGGGCTCAAGGACGCGGTGCACGCATTCTTCCGCTCCATCCTTCGCAGCCCGGGCGCCAACCCGAAAAGCCGAATCCTCTACGTCGACGGCTTCCAGGCGGAGGGATTCCGCTTCAGCAGGCCCTGGTCGCGGTCGTCCGTCGACTACGCCATACGCCACCACCGCGGCCAGCTCGACGGCACGCTGAGGGAAGAGGTCGTTTCATGTGTCGCCGAGGCGATGCTCGAGGCTCTGGACGATATCGGCAGCGAGTATCAGAAAGCCGGTGCCCGGTTCGGCTGCTGCCTCCAGCTCTGCGGCGGGGCACGGCATTTCATGGACTGGTCGCGCGAGATTCAGTCCTTCCCCGTCGCCATTCCCCGTCTTCCACAGGACGAGTACCCGGTGTGGATCAGGTACCCCCACGTCCATTTCGAGTACATCTGTGCCCATGAGTCGCTCTACGAGGATATGGCCGGCGCCGCGAAGCAGGTGGGGAACGTCTCGGCAGGACCCTGGTGGCATTTCTTCCGTCGGCACAAGCTCGCGCAGATGATCTATGACCAGATCAACATGGGTCCCCTTTCATCCATTGCCCTGGGATTCACCGACGCGCGCTTCGTCGAGATGCTCGCCGCAAAGTACCGCTCGCTTCGCCTGGCCCTTGCTGATGCGCTGACGGCTCTCGTGGAGGATGAGCACTCAGCGATGCACGACGATTTCGACGCGGTGCAGGAGGTGGCGAAGGAGATGCTGTGTGAGAACCCGTCCGCGGTCCATCACATTCCGCCCACGTAGCGGCGGGGCGGCATCGTGAAGGACAACATCGACAGGGCCCTCGACATCCTGACCAGAAAGGGCTATCGCAGCGTCTCCGAGCTGTCCGCGGATCTCGGCGTTTCCGAGATGACCGTGCGCCGGGACCTCGA
>PMDT01000334.1 GCA_003154555.1 Spirochaetaceae bacterium | reverse complement strand
CTGGAGGAGGCCGTGTCCGCCCCGCCGGCATCCACATACCCCTCCCCCGTGGCACACTGCGACATCTGCCGGTGGTGGAAGGAGTGCGACGCCCGCCGGCACGCCGACGATAACCTCTGCCTTGTCGCGGGAATCCGCCCGCTGCATGTCGCCGAGCTCGAACGGCAGGGCATCGGAACGCTTGCCGCGCTCGCGCGGGAACCGGCGCCGTACCGNNCTTCCCGCGCCGGACCCGGGCGACATCTGTTTCGACATCGAATCGGATCCTTTTGCCTTTGATGCTGGGCTCGAATACCTGCTCGGTGTGGCATTCGTCGCACAGGACGGGGTCCTGTCCTATCGGCCCCTGTGGGCCTTCACCATGGCGGAGGAAAAAAGGGCCCTTGAAGAGCTCATGGACTTTGTCATGGAAAGATGGCAGAGGCACCCCGGCATGCACGTCTATCATTTCTCCCCGTACGAGCCCGGTGCGGTGAAGCGCATGGTCGGGCGGCACGGGACGCGTGAAGTGGAGCTGGACCGGCTTTTGCGCGGAGAACGATTCGTGGACCTGCTCGCCGTCACCCGGCAGGGACTGCGGGTCAGCGTCGAAAGCTATTCGCTGAAATCGCTGGAGCCTGCATTTGCATTTCACCGGTCCCTGGAGCTCCGCGCGGCAGGCCAGGCGCTCCGGCGGATCGCGCGCGTGCTGGAGCTGTCGCCGGACACGGCGGACCTGGAGATCTCGGCCCTCGACCGCGACGCGGTGGAGTCCTACAACTGCGACGACTGCCGTGCCACGGCCGCGCTGCAGTCCTGGCTGGAGGAGCGCCGGGAGGAATGGGCGGCCCGGGGGCAGGTCGTTGCCCGGCCCGAGGCAAAAACCGGTGAGGCGAGCGACGCCGTGGAGGAAAAGGCCGGCGAGGTGAAGGCGGCGTTTGACGAATTGACCTCCCACCTTCCCGGCGATCGCGAAGACTGGGGCGCGGAGCAGCGCGCGCAGTGGCTCCTGGCGCACCAGCTCGAATACTTCCGTCGGGAGGACAAGTGCGCGTGGTGGGAGTTCTTCCGGATCCACGGCCTGGATCATGAAGAGCTCATGGAGGAGCGAAAAGCAATCTCCGGGCTGCGCTTCCTCCAGGCGGTCGGCGGCAGCGCACGATCGCCCGTTCATCGCTACGCCTTCCCCGCGCAGGAAGCAGCGATGCGCGACGGTGACGAGCTGTATGAGATCGGCGGCGCGGTGATCGGGAAGGTGAGCGCGCTCGATCTTGCAGACGGCACAATCGACGTGGAGCGGCGGGCGGCAACCATGGACACGCATCCCTTCGCCGTCATGGTGAATGAGAGGGTCTCGCCGCGGCCCGTCGACAAGGCGCTGCTGGAGCTCGGCGTGTCCAGCGCCCGAAGAGGCGTGGACGGCAACGGACCCTACCGCGCTGCCCGGGACCTTCTCCTGAAACGAAAGCCGCGCCTCGGGACACCGATGAAGGGCCCACTTCGGCGTCCGGGAGAGGACGTGGTCGACGCCGCCATTCGCCTTGCCCGGGACCTGGACAACGGCGTCCTGCCGGTCCAGGGTCCGCCCGGCACGGGAAAGACATACATCGGCGCGCGGATGATCGTCGCACTGGCGCGCGCGGGAAAGCGCATCGGGGTCACGGCGGTCAGCCACAAGGTGATACAGCATCTCCTGGAGCAGGTCGTGCACGCAGGGGGAGAAAACGGCGCGCCCGTGGGGGCGCTGCACAAGGTGAGCAAGCTGGGCCCGGAGACGACTCCTGGAATCGAGGAGACGGACAAGAACGACAAGGCCGCGGCGGGGCTCGGCCGGGGCAAGGTGGTCGGCGGCACCTGCTGGTTCTGGGCGCGGGATGACATGATCGGATCGGTGGACTACCTCTTCATCGATGAGGCAGGACAGATGTCGCTCGCATTCGCGCTCGCTGCCGCCAGGTCGGCGCGCAACCTGGTGCTCCTCGGCGACCCGCAGCAGCTCGAACAGCCTCAACGGGGCGCGCATCCCGAAGGGGCGGAGGTCGCGGCGCTGGTGCACGTGCTGGAAGGGCGGAAGACGCTTCCCGATGAGTCAGGGCTGTTCCTCGACGAGACCTGGAGGCTGCACCCGCGCATCTGCGCTTTCACCTCCGAGCTCTTCTACGAAGGGCGGCTCCGTTCCCGCGCGGGGCTGGAACGGCAGGCCATCAACGGCGCCACGCCATTCGCGGGCGCCGGTCTTTTCTACGTGCCCGTGGACCACGAGGGCAATCAGAACAGCTCACCGGAGGAAGTCGACGCCGTCGCGCGCATCGCAGAAAGCCTGCTCGCACCTGACGTGACGTGGACAGATTCCAAAGGCAACGCGCGGAAACTGCAGCCATCCGACATCCTTGTGGTCGCTCCGTACAACGCGCAGGTGGCGGCGCTGACCGCCCGGCTTCCCGCGCTCCGCGTCGGTACCGTGGACAAGTTCCAGGGCCGCGAGGCGGCCGTGGCCATCTACTCGCTGGCGACCTCGTCCGCCGACCTCGCGCCGCGCGGCATGGACTTCCTCTACTCGCGCAACCGCCTCAACGTGGCGACCTCACGGGCACGCTGCCTCTCGATCGTGGTCGGCAGCCCGGCCCTGCTGGACGTCGTCGCCCACTCGCCAACCCAGATGCGCCTCGCCAACTCGTTCTGCCGCCTCGTGGAGGTCGCCGAGGTGCGGTCGGACTAGGACGATGGACCGAAGTCGACGTCGGCGGTCCTGACCGTGCCGGCCGTGCGTCCGGGCGCTGCCTGGTTGGACCAGTACATGTTCGTATGGGCGATGACCAGTGCCGGCGGCGGTGCACCCCACTCCGTCAGGTCCTCGGTCGTATGGGCGTCGCTGACCAGG
>PMDT01000118.1:5513-5791 GCA_003154555.1 Spirochaetaceae bacterium | reverse complement strand
GCTTTCAGGCTATCTTTCTGATCGCCTTGGCGCACGACCTTTCGCCACCGGCGGCATGCTTCTTGCGGCGGTCACTTTTGCGCTCATGATGCTTTTGCCGCCCAACTTCAGTTACGCGCCATTTGGCCTTCTTCTGCTGGCGAATGGCCTGGCCATGGGGCTCTTCACCTCTCCGAACACGGCAGGAATCATGAACTCGGTGCCGCCGGGAGAGCGGGGAGTTGCATCGGGGATGCGGGCAACTTTTCAAAATGCCGCGATGAATCTCTCGATTGGGC
>PMDT01000118.1:4372-5448 GCA_003154555.1 Spirochaetaceae bacterium | reverse complement strand
CTTCCGCCGGAACGCGCCGACTTCCTCACCGGCAGGACTTTTTTCCCCGACCTCATCTCGGGACCCTTCATGCACGGGATGCATATCACCTTTCTCTTTTCGCTTGTGATGATGCTTGTGGCGGCAGGGGCCTCGTGGCTGAGAGGGAAGCGATACGTCTATGACGAGATGGGGCCGACTGCGGCGCACGAACAAACACCGAACCCTGCTGGGCCGGGAAAACAGTAGAAGATCAGGGTGATCTGATACTACAGGATTGCCGGACCGCATCTCCCGCGTCACAGGGTCATGATTTCTTCCATCCTGACGTACCGCGCCCCTGTCCCCGCGGCATCCACGATTTGGCGCGCAACCGGGGGCATGTCGCGGTGGGTACCGACCCTCATACAGGACAATTCGCGGTTGCCTCGATTCGGGGCTGGTGGCGTGCGGAAAGTCGCCGCTTGTATCCCCAGGCCCAACGACAGATCACTGCCGATGGTGGGGGCCGCAAAAATAGGAAAGGCATCTCTCAGGGCTTTGTCAGCCGCCTGTCAGCATGCTACTATACCGGCCTATATGAAAAAAGCGCGGGCCGTCCGCAGCCTCGCTACCACACTTGCCATTGCGTTCTTCGCCGCGAGCGCGACAATACTGCTGGTGAACGAGAGCTTGGTGCTCATTTCCAGCATCTTGACCAGCGCGGATGCCATTTCCAGCAAACAGCAGCTCATCGCCCGGGATGCGGCAAAATCAGTCAGTGGATACATCCAGGATAAGGTCAGTACTCTGGAGATGGCGGCTCGATTCGGCAGACCGGTCGACGCCGACCCGGAAACGCGAAAAACCATCCTGGGCAGTGTACTGGGTCGGGACCCTGCCTTCCGGCAGCTTGCTTTGCTTGACAGCCATGGTCGTCAGGTGGCCGAGGGTTCGCGCATTTTTCAGACCTTGTCATCACGGTTTTCGTCTCAATTGAATGGTGAGGCATTCTCCCAGACCTCAAAGGGCCTGCGCTTCATCGGCTCAATTTACATCGATGATATAAGCAACGAACCTCTGGTCGTCATTGCTGTGCCGGCAATGAATGTCTTTGG
>PMDT01000118.1:0-4246 GCA_003154555.1 Spirochaetaceae bacterium | reverse complement strand
GAAATGCCATGGCAGGAGGCGTACCATACCGTCTTGCTGGTGACGGTTCTGTCCGTTGCCACCCTGCTCGTCACCGCAGTCCTGGCCGGAGTCGTGGGTTTCTTTATCGCGCGCAGGTTGACGGTGCCACTGGTCAACTTGACAAAAACAGCTGCTCGTATTGCGGGCGGCGAGATGGGATTGCGGACCGCGATCAGCGGACCGCAAGAGGTCGTCAGTCTGGCCACGGCTTTCAACAGCATGACGGGACAGCTGCATGAGTTGATCGGCTCTCTTGAGCAGCGTGTTTCAGAACGCACGGCCGACCTCGGCCGCGCCAACGAACAGCTGAAAGTCGAGCTCGCCGAGCGCAAGCTCGCTGAGCGGGAACGGCAGGAGCGCCTGGCGATGCTCAGCGCACTCATCGGAGCCATGCACGCGGGAATCCTGGTGGAAGACGGAAACCGCCGCGTGTTCGCGGTAAACGACGCCCTGCGTGTCATGCTCGGCAGTCTGGGAACCGCGGAAGAGCTGGCGGGGACGGATGCCGTCGCTTTGAATCGCGCGCTCGGCGGTGCAGCTTCGGACCCCGGCAGTTTTGCGACGCGCATCACGGCAATGACTGAAGCACGGCAGCCGATCAGCGGTGAAGAAATCTACTTTCGGGGAGGGCGGATCTTCGAGCGCGACTATCTGCCGGTATCGACTCCCGACGATCGGCTGATTGCGCACTTCTGGCAGTATCGCGACGTGACCGACCGACGCCGGGTGGAGGCCCAGGTCATGCGGGCGCAGAGGCTTGAAAGCCTGTCCACGCTGACGGCGGGCATTGCCCACCAGTTCAATAATATCAACGCGGTCGTGCAGGGGTACCTCCAGATTCTCCTGGGCACGGAGAGCCTGTTGCCGGAGGGCCGCGACTACCTGGAGAAGATGATGGACGGCGTATCGCGATCCGTGGAGATCACCGCGCGGCTGCAGGAGTTCACCCGGGGGACCGCGGCAGAAGACGCGAACCTGGTGACGGTTGCGGATCTCGTCACGTCGGTTCTCGCTGGGTTCAAGGACCAGATAGAGGCCGAATCCGTGCACGTGCATCTCGACGTGGACGAGAACGCGACGGCCAGGATGAGCCCCACAGCGCTGCGGTTTGTCATGAGCTCCCTGGTTTCCAACGCCATGCACGCGCTTCTGGACGCTCGGACACGGGAGATCACGATCCGCTGCCGCTCGGCTTCCGAGTCCGTCGTGCTGGAAATACGCGATACCGGTTGCGGCATCGCGCCATCCGATCTGCCGCAGCTTTTCACGCCTTTCTTCACCACGAAAGGGGAATGGTCCATCCGGGATTCCCCCCAGGCAAGGGTGAAAGGAATCGGCCTGAGCCTGGCCGTGAGTCAGAGTACCGTGACTGAAAAAGGCGGCTCGATCGAAGTCGAAAGCGAGCTCGGTGTGGGCTCGACGTTTCGTGTCCTCCTGCCGCGCCTGTAGCACGCGCCTGGAGCAAAGGAGAACAGCATGTCAGAACAAACGAGCTCTCGGCTGAGGCCACCAAAGGGTTGGGCACTGCTCACATGCATGGGTATGATTGCCCTCCTCGCAGGCGGATGCAGTCCGGCGTCCAAGGTCTACAAAGTAGGTATCCTGACCGACAATCCGAATTTTCATGCAATTGGCGACGGCTTCAAGGCCAGAATGACCATGTTGGGTTACGCGGTGGGCAAAAACCTCGTCTATGTTGAGCAACCACCAGGCTCGGATCCTGCCGATCTGCTGCACCAGGCAAAAGCACTTGTAGACCAGAAGGTTAACTTGATTTTTTCATTTCCAGCGCCAGAGACGACCGCGGCCTATGCCGCCACCCGAGGGACGAGCATTCCCGTGGTGTGCGCATACGCCCAGCTGGATGGGACGAACATGATCAAGAGCGGGCGCGAGCCCGGTGGGAACCTGACCGGCGTGCGCTATCCAGGGCCGGAAACGGTCAGCAAGCGCCTTGAAACCATGGTCGCGATTGCGCCTAAAGCCAGACGAATCATGATTGGCTATGATAAGAATGGCCCGAATACGGCGATTGCACTTGGAGCCCTGCGCGCGCTGGCCCCGTCCCTTGGAGTGAAGCTTGTGGAAGTTCCTGTCACCGACAGGGCGGATCTTGCGGCGGATCTTTCTGCCCGTGCCCGCCTGGCCGATATTGGCCTGGACGCCATCTTGGTCATGCCGGATGACATTAACGCATCGCCCGACGGTTTCGCGGTGCTGAGCGGGTTTGCGTCGGATCACCACATTCCCCTGGCGGGCGGCCTTCCCTGGATGATACAAAAAGGCGCGATATTTGCGAATGGGCCTGATCTCGCAACGGTTGGCGGCCTGGCAGCAGCCTCTGCCGACGAAATCCTCAGCGGAACTGCGGCCGGCACCATCCCCATCGTCACCCCCAACCAGAATCTGTATTTCAACTACAGGACTGCGAAAGCGCTGCGCCTGACATTGCCCGAAGGTCTATTGGCGCAGGCCACCCAGATCATCCGCTAGGCGCTGCCCGGGGCGGCCAGGATCGGTTCGATACCGCTTTCCTCCAGGCACACGCCGCTCCTGGTCCTGCAGGAAGTCCGTGACGATCGCATCGGTCTTGTCCGGCGGCCCAAAGAGGCCAAACGAGTTGCGGCCATGGCCGGGGAGCAGGGCAGAGGTTTCGGTGATGACATCTGGATAAGCAAAGCATGACCAGTGCCTCTCGCCGCGGTGCGATCCCTTGATCGACCCCTGCCATCTGTGCCCTAATCTGCCCAGAGGAACAGTAGCGCTCCATGAAGTACACGGCACCGAAGATCGTCACCTCGCCTCCAGGCCCCCGCGCGCAGGAGTGGATCGCCCGTGACACCGAATCGCTTTCTCCCTCCCTGAGCCGCACCTCGCCGCTTGTCGGCGTGAAGGGGGAGGGGGTGTTCGTCGAGGATGTTGACGGCAATGTGTTCCTCGACTTCGGGTCGGGCATCGCGGTGAACTCCCTGGGCCACCGCCACCCAGAGGTGATCGCCGCCATCAAGACGCAGCTGGACCAGCTGATCTTCCTCAACAGCATGGACTACTATACGGTACCCCAGATCGAGTACGCGGAGATGCTTTTCAAGCTGACCCCGGGCAGCTTCCCCAAGCGGGTGTTCTACACCAATTCTGGCAGCGAGGCGATTGACACATCGATAAAAATGGCCAAGTGGCACACCCGCAGGCCGTATGGCATTGCCTTCGTGAACGGTTTTCACGGAAGGACCATGGGCGCCGTGAGCTTCACCACGACGAGCGTTTCAGCACGTCGCGGCTTCGCGCCGATGTACCCTATCGGGCAGTTCGTACCCTATCCCTACTGTTACCGCTGCATGTTCAATAAGGAATATCCCTCCTGCGACATGACCTGCATGAGCTACCTCACCGACGTGACTCTTAAGAAGATCACGCCCCCCGACGAAGTGGCTTTCATCCTCGTGGAGGCCGTGCAGGGGGCCGGCGGCTACATCGTGCCGCCGCCCGAGTTCCTGCCCCGTCTGGCGGAGATCGCCCGGCTCAACGGCATGGTCCTCATTGTGGACGAGGTGCAGACCGGGTTCGGCCGCGCAGGGAAGATGTGGGCGTGCGAGCACACGGGGGTGGCCCCTGACATTATGGCGATTTCGAAGGCGTTCGCGCATGGACTGCCGGCGGGGGCGGCGGTAGCACGCGCTGACGTCATGAACTGGGACGAGGGTGCGCACGAAGGTACGCTGAATGGCAATCCGGTCATCATGGAGGCAGCCAAGGCGGTGCTCCGGGTGATCGAGAAGGAAGACCTCGTGGAGAAGTCGCGGGTGCAGGGCGACTATCTAAAGAAGCAGATGGTGGCCATGATGGGAAGGCGGCCCCTTATCGGGGACGTGCGCGGACTGGGGCTCATGGTCGGCATCGAGCTGGTGGCTGATGCGAAAAAGACACCGGCGAAAGAAAAGCGCAACAGACTGATCGAGGAGGCCTTCCGGCGCGGGCTCCTTTTGCTGGGCGCGGGGGAGTGCTCTATCCGGCTCGCCCCGCCGCTGGTCATCACGCGCGAGCAGATCGACACAGGCCTTTCTATCCTTGAAGACTGCGTGAAGCTGCTGCGCTGAGCGATCTGGCGCTCTCTAATGACACGGCCCGCCAACTTCAATCCCGGAGGATAACGCCTTGCTTGGGCATTGTAATGGGGAACACGTGAAGCAAAGGTAGGCCGCCTAGGAGCCTGTCGGACTGAGAG
>PMDT01000316.1 GCA_003154555.1 Spirochaetaceae bacterium | reverse complement strand
TGGACAAGTACGTCGGGGATGAAATGATGGCGCAATTCGACGGCGCGCGCAAAGAGATCAACGCCTGCAAAGCGGGTCTCGAAATCCGCCGCGCCATGGCAGCGGAGGCGCGCAAGGCCTCGGAGTCGGCGGGGACCGTTATCGACATCGGCATCGGCATCAATACCGGGCAGGTCGTTCACGGCAGCGTCGGCGCGAAGAACCGCATGGACTTCACGAGCATCGGCGACACGGTGAATCTCGCTGCGCGGCTGGAAGGCGCAAACAAGCAGTACGGCACCGGCTCCCTGATCACCGAGGCAGTGCACGAAAAGGTGGAAGGCGAGTACCTCTGCCGCGAGATCGACCTGATGACGGTGAAGGGGAAGAATCTCCCCGTGCGTATCTACGAGATCATCCGGGAAAAGAAGGGCGCGACGGAGCGAGACGAGCGTTTCAAGAAGCTCTTTGAGACCTCACTGGCGCTGTACCGTAAGCAGAAGTGGGACTCGGCGGAGAAGGGCTTCGCCTCGCTTGCCAAGGACTATAACGACGAAACGAGCACTGTCTTCCTGAAACGTGTCGCGCTGTTCCGCAAGGACTCGCCGGGCACGGACTGGGACGGTGTTTTCAACCTGACGGTGAAGTGACGCGCAGAGACCGCCCCGGGCACGAAGCTCCGGGGCGGCTCAGAAGGAATAGAGGGGCGCGGTCGTCACGATAGCGTTGACCTTGGCGCCCCAGGTGATCGTCGTCCAGGTCGATCCGTGATTGGTTGAGGTTTCGAGGCCCGTGTTCGTACCCGCGTAGATCGTTCCCGCACCATCCACATAGACACAGAACACGGCACCCGCGAGAATCTGCGTAGCGCTCGATCCGATGCTGTACAATCCATTCGCGGTTGCCGCGTAGAGGTTTCCATTGTTGTCAAGGAAGATGCCGTTGACCGCCATGCCGGTCAGGAGCGGCGTCGTCTGGAAAGTCGATGTGCCGGCGTACAGCACATTGAGGCCATTGTTCGTGGCAGCAAGAATGTCCTGGTAATAGTCCACATTGACCGCATTCACCGCCGAGCTCCCCGTGACGATCTGGGCAGGAGTATATATCGCTTCGACGCCTGTGCCGTTCACAACGCGCAGTCCGGTCGCTTCGGCCGTGTACGTGTAGCTGCCAAAAATGTAGACACCATTGACGACCGCTGCGCCTCCATTCGTCCACAAAGGCGACGAGCCATCGCTGTTGTAGACCGAAAGCCCCCCTGTCGTGGCAGCGTAGAGGTTCGACCCGGCGAGGAAAAGGCCGTTGATCGTATTGCTCCCCAGGCCGTCAGCGGCGTGCCATGTCGTCCAGGTCGAGCCGTTGGTGCGGGAATACGAAAGACCGGCGGGCGTACCCGCAAAGATCGCCGCATCCGCGCCTGAGCCTGATACCACCACGCATGTGACGTTGCTGCTGGCGAGCCCGGCGGTGACCTTTGTCCAGTTTGTGCCGTTGTAGATCTCGAGGCCGGCATTGGTCGCCGCGTATATCGGCGTGATCGTCGGTCCGTACGTCGCCGGGGTGGGGCAGCCTGCCAGGGCAAGCGTGACGAGCACCGCTGCGACTGGAATAATTCGTCCACGGTTAAGTCGCATATGTTCTCCTCGCCCTACAACTCGATCTTGAAAAGGAAGCTCGCGTCGAGCATCCACAAGGCCGCCCCCGAATCCTGTGTAAAAGTGCTGGCAGAATCGGGGCCGGCGTAGTAATTCCCTGCGGAGCCAGTCGCGGTCGTTCCCTGGTTGATGACCGTGTTGTCCCCCAGCAGATTGAAGAGCTGCCGGTAGTCGACCGTGAGGGAGAGCGACGCGCGCGGGGTGAACGCATACTGGATGCTGAGGCTGGGCTCGATCATCATGCCACCCGTGAGGGTCGAGGTGAATGTGATTTGCCTGAGCAAATGGTCGTCCGCGCTGAAGCAGTAGGCCAGGGGCGAGTAGGCAAAGGAGGCGCCCAGGGTGAGCTTGTTGAACCGGTAAGAAGCCCGTAGGCCGGCGGAGCCGACGAGATATGCCTGTTCGTAGAGGATCCCCGTGCCGTAGAGTGGCGTTTTCGTTTCCGACGCGTCGTACGGAGTCAATGTGCCATAGACCAGTGTACCGGAGCTTGTGAAGTAGTACTCATAGCCGCTCGTGGGATACTGGTAATAGCCGTCGCGCGCGGACCACTTGAAATCCATGTAGGAAAAGGCCAGATAGGGCGCCAGCGTCAAGGATTCCCCGATCTTGAGGTCATAGCCGAGCGTGACATCCACGAGGAGGGCGCGCTCCGCATAGCTTTCGCTCTGGGAGTAGTGAGTGCGAACCCCGTTGCCGTTCAGGAAGTCGGAATCTGTCATCGTTCCCGCGTTACCGGGAATACCCTGTTTCACATCGAGCCGCGCTTCAATGCCGATGCCCGTTGCAAGCGAGAGCGCCTCTTCCGTGTAGAACAGGGGCTGGAGCGGCCAGTCGAGCTCGCTGTTCTTGTAGTTGGCCGAGACACCCTGATTGTAATCGTACTCGAATCCCTCTCCATAGAGGACGCCGGTGCTCGTCGCGGCCGACAGGGTGAATGCCGGCGCCGCCTGGGCGAATGCGGTGCCGGGGAGAAGTGCGATTGCCACGCACACGAGTATGAACAAAGCCTTTTTCCCGCTGTTCATGGTCTCTCAACTATGCCGCAAGCTTCGGCGACTGCATAGGTCCTTTTGGGCCCGCGCGACCCTATGCCTTGTAGAGGTTTCCACCCTTGTCGTCGATGCAGATGAATGCCGGGAGGTCCCTCACCTCGATTCGGCGCACCGCCTCCATGCCCAGCTCGGGCCAGGCAACGAGCTCCTCCGCGACGATGTTTTCCTGTGCGATCAGCGCGGCGGCTCCACCGATTGTGCCCAGCGAAAAGCCGCCGTAGTCCCGACATGCATCGACCACGCCGGGCGACCGGTTTCCCTTTGCGAGCATCACGAGGGACGCTCCTGCCGCCATGAATGACCGCACATAGGGATCCATGCGCTGGGCAGTGGTCGGTCCGAAGCTGCCGATCACCCGGCCCGGTGGCGTTGCCGCCGGACCTGCATAGTACACGGGGTGCCGGAGAAACCAGTCGGGAAGAGGCAGTCCCTGCGCGAGAAGCGCCGCCAGCCGCGCGTGCGCCGCATCACGCGCGACAATGAGCGGACCGGAGAGCAGCACGAGCGCGCCCAACCGGCAGCCGGCGAGCTGGGCGCGCACGGAGGCGAGGGGCTGTCCAAGATCGATGCGGCGCGCCGCGGCCGACGCACGGGAAAGGACATCGATCGCGCGCGGCAGGAAACGCCCCGGCGCGCGGTCGAAATCCTCCAGCCATACCCCGTCGACGCCGATGCGGGCCAGCGCGTTGCGGTGTGCACTGCAGGAGACGCCAATGGAGATCGGCAGGCTCGCAGCGTGGCGCGCGAGGCGGATCACCCGGGCGTCCAGCGCGAGGCAGGCGCCGCCGAATTGCGCGCCGAGACGTGACTCCCGCGCGTGCGCGAGGAGCCTCGCCTCCCACGCGGGGTCGCGGAACGGCGCCGGCGGGGCGGTGGGAAGCAGGTCCAGCGCGCCGGCCGTGGCGAGCTTCAGCAGCGTGAGATTCTGCTCGGGGCTGCTTCCCCCGATGACGACGCAGAGGTGGTAGGGCGGGCACCCTGCGGTGCCCAGGGCCTTCACCCTATCCCGAAGGAATGCGTCCAGGGCGTCTTCCTTCAGGAGAGCCCGCGTCTCCTGGAAGAACGACGTCTTGTTTGCCGACCCTCCGCCCTTTGCGATGAAGAGCAGGCGATATTCCCCTCCCCCCGGCCCGCCGGAAGGAACCGCATGCAGATCCACCTGGGCGGGAAGATTTGTCCTTGTGTCGGCGTCGTCCAGCATGGACATTGGGGCGACCTGGGAAAAGCGGAGATTGCAGGTCGCGTAAGCCTCAGCAGCACCCCGGGACAAGGCTTCCTCGTCGTCGGTATCGGTGCGCACGCGCTCGCCTTTCAGGCCGATGATGGTTGCCGTGCCGGTGTCCTGGCACGATGGGAGGATGCCTTCGGCGGAGATTGCGGCGTTTT
>PMDT01000192.1 GCA_003154555.1 Spirochaetaceae bacterium | reverse complement strand
TCGACTCCTCATCCGACATGGTCCGCATGGCGCGCGATGTGTTTCCGCCCTCCGCCGTGCCGAATCTCAGCTTCCAGATCGCCGATGCGCGCGCGCTCACTTTCGAAGGCGAATTCGACGTGGCCTTTTCCAATGCCGTGCTCCACTGGGTGAAGGATCACTCCCCGGTTCTTGCAGGCGTCGCGCGCGCTCTCAGGGATGGCGGAAGGATCCTGTTTCAGATGGGCGGCAGGGGAAATGGCGCGGACATCTTCGCCGTCGCAGACGATATGACGACAGACGCCGCGTGGGCAGGTTTTTTCACGGGCTTCGATTTCCCCTGGGGCTTCTACGGGCCCGAAGAGTACGCGCGCTGGTGCGCCGACGCCGGCCTCCACGCGCGGCGCATCGAGCTCCTTCCGCGACCGATGAAACAGAAGGGAATCGAAGGCCTTGCCGGATGGATCCGCACGACGTGGATGCCCTACACCGCGCGGCTTCCCGAGGACAGGCGGGAGGAGTTCATCCGCGAGGCGGCCGGGCGGTTCGTGGCCCGGCACGCACTCGATGCGGACGGCAACGCAACGGTCGGCATGGTGCGCCTGGAAATCGAGGCGGAAAAGACGGCGCGCTAGGCCTTCGGAGGCGTCTTTTTCGTCGTCTTGGAGGGCTTCTTCGTGAGCTTGCGGATCAGCGAGTAGACGCCCTGGCCGATGAGAAGCCCGATGATGACATAGACCCACCACGGAAGATTCCGTCCGAAGAGCAGCACGTAGATGAAGGGGGCGGCAGTTGCCGCCAGGAAGATCATGCTCCAAATCATGATCTCGGTCTGGAGCTTCTTCGCAAGCGCGCGCACCATGCGGAATATCGAGTAGTAGAAGAAGGGCACCGACGCAAAATAGATGATGATGAAAATCAGCGGATTCACACCGTAGTGCGCGTGCGCGGCGTTCATCGTCTCGCGGACCCATCCAAGGATCACCCTGTTGAACCATTCCATTTATGCACGCCTCCTCAGCGAGGGCACCAGGAGAATCACGACCAGCGAGCAGACAAGGAAACACACCGCGCCGATGGCAATGGTGCGGGGAACACCGATTGCCGTCGCGATCGAACCCGCGAGTATCGCGCCGATGGGCATGAACCCGAAAAAGGACAGCATGTAGATCCCCATGACTCTCCCGCGCACGGCGTCCGGGACCAGGCCCTGCACCAGTGCGTTGGCGAGATTCACCACCAGGATATTCGCCGCGCCCACGCCGAAGAGCGCGAGGAGCGACAGCGGCAGCGTGCGGGTAACGGAGAAGAGCACAAGCGTGAAGGGGAAAACCACGCTCGCAATGGTCATGACGCGCCCCTTGCGGAGCCGGTGGGACAGGGAGGCGATGGAAAGAGCGGCCAGCAGCGCGCCGATACCGCGCGCGGAGGTGAGCACGCCATTGGTGAGCGCGTCGCCGCCCAGAACCTGCACCGCCCAGGCTGGCAGGAGCACGGAGAAGGCGTTTGCAAAGAGGCTGAGGCAGCCGAGCAGGCAGATGATGGCGAAGATGCGCTTGTCGACCCGCACCGCGTGGATGCCCTCGCGGATGTCCGCGAATGCCGACCCGCGTGAGGTGGAGGCCTGCGCCGGCTGCAGGCGCATGGCCAGGAGGGCGCCGATCACCGCGATGAAGGAGGCGCCGTTGAGAGCGAAGCACCAGCCGGGGCCGAACGCGGCGTAGGTGAGACCTCCGATGGCGGGTCCGATCGCGGTGGCGGTGTTGAACATCGTGGAGTTCAGCGCGATGGCATTCGTGAGGACGGGTCGATCCACCATTTCCAGGACAAAGGACTGGCGCGCCGGGGCATCGAAGGCATTCACGACGCCGAGCCCGAACGCGAGCAGGATGATGTGCCAGGGCGCGACGACGCGGAGAAAAACCAGCAGGGACAGCGTGAAGGCCAGGAGCATGCTGAAGGACTGCGTGATCACGAGGAGACGCCGACGCGGGATGCGGTCCGCGATGACGCCGCCGTAGAGGGTGAACATCCAGGTCGCGATGCCGGATGCGAAGCCCACGTACCCCAGGTAGACCTCGGAATGGGTGAGCTCGAAGACGAGGTACCCCTGCGCCGTGGACTGCATCCACGTGCCGAAGAGAGACGTCATCTGGCCGAAAAACCACAGGCGATAGTTGGGGTAGGCGAGCGCGGCAAATGTTCTCCGCGTGCGTGCGGCCGCGCCGCTCTGTTCTTGCATGTGGTTCTACTATAGTAGGAACGGGAAGCTTGGAAAAGCGACCGTGCGACCCTATACTTTCATCAGGCACGACATGGAATCGCTTCCGGAAAACATCCTGTCCATTGAAACGAGGCGTCTCGTCGAAGAGGAGGCGCGCCTTGACGCCCAGGTCCGCGCGCTGCGGGAGGGCGTGTCCGGCCTCAAGGATATCGATCTCTCCCTGACGCTCGCCACCACCCGGCTTTCCCTCTGCTTGCAGCTCATGTCTCTCGCCGCATCGTCCGCGGGAGCAGATTCCCGCGAATCGCTCGAACGTCGCATCACGGAGACGTCTCTTGCTTCCCTGCGGATGGTGGACGCGCTCCTGGCGGACAACATCTCGGAGGACCAGAAGGGCAGCATCCAGGAGCGTCCGCCGTATGCCGCCTTCCGGGAGCGGCTCCAGCAGTTCCTGCTCGCCGGCGGAGGCTCCTACCTGGAGGCGCGGCAGACGGACACGCGCAAACGCCGCATCCTCGCGCGGACCATCGCCGCGGCGGTGCGCAAGTACACCGGCCCCGACGACATGTACCCACCGCTGGAGGTGGAGGACTACCCTCCCTTCATCCGCAGGCTCCTGCTCCTGCTTTTTCCCGTGATGGTCCGGGAGCATCCCGAGCATCCCCCCTATGGCATCGAGGAAGGCCACGAGGTCACCTACTCGTCGCAGAAGATGAAGCTGCCTCTCACCCAGGCCATCTTCTACATGGAAAACGACCTGATCCCTGACCTTGAAAAGAGCCTCGTGGAAAACCCCGGCAGCTCCGCCCTGCAGGAAGAGATCCGGCGCTCACGCGAAAAGGTGGAAGAGTGGAAAAGGCTCCGCTTCTTCCCGCGCCCCACCCCGGTCCTGCTGGAGAACGGCTTCTACACGGACGGCATGACCGGCTACACCACCGACGGTGAGATGCTGGTCCCCATCCCGCTTCCCGTCACATTCCGCAGCGGGACGAATCTGGATCGCGTGATGGAGCTGGTCCGCATGGACGTCGTGCGGAAGATCGCGGGCAGGGGCGTGAGCGACCTCGTGGATGAGGAGTACCGTCACCTGCGAAGCCTGGAGAGCGGGACACGCGGGAGCTCGCGAATGGCGAGCATGAAGATCGATACGGCGTGGGGCTTTCGGGTGCTCCGCCAGGATTTTCCCGTGCTGGCGCGCCTGGCCGACAAGGAGAAATTCAAGAAGCTCGTGGATCTTGTCCACGGCAGGCCGGGCGCGGAACGGCGGCTCGAATCGCTCGTGGAGGAAGATGAGGCAGGTGCCGGCCCGTCTCTCCCCGCGCTGGAGCTCGACTCAGACTAGAGGAATCTTTCGAAGCGATCCTTTTTTGCGCGGCAGATCGGGCAGACCTCGGGAGGGCCGTCGCGGGCGCAGAGGTATCCGCAGACCCTGCAGCGCCACACGGGGTACGTGATGCCGGTGAGGTCCGGGAGGGCAGGGGCCGCGGGCCGCGCGCCGCCCTCGCTACCCGCTGCCTGGTCGCCGCCGCGGTCCCCCGTGGCGCTCATGCGTTCCGCCGGCCGGCGCTCGGGGATGCGCGTCACTTTCTTCCTGCCGTCAACGACGTCCTGTGACACGTAGAGGCCGCAATAGCACGTGCCGTACTGCGCGATATCGGGATCGCGATAATCGCAGGGACAGATGATGTCCAGGTCTTCGGGTTTTTTTCCGGATGCCAGTCGGCAGGGGCAGGCCCAGTACCCGTAGCGGCGCTCGTTCATGAGCATGCCCTCGATGAGGCCGACGGTGAACTCCTTGTTCGGGTTCAGGTGGTAGCCCGCGCTCTCCGCCTCCTGGTCGAGCTTTTCGAAAAGCTTTTCCACCTCTTCCCGGGGCACATCGGCCTGGCCGGAGGTGCCGCTCACTTGATCTTCTCCCGTATCTCCTGCTCGTCGAAGCCCGAGACGGAGAGATTGTCATTGATGACCATGGTGGGATACGAGCCATCCGGATTCCACCGCTTGATCTCTTTCTTCGCCTCGTCCTTCTCCTCCGTCGGGAGCGTGTCCACGTCGATGAACTCGTACCCCACGCCCATGTCGTGGAGGAGATTCTTCGCCATCCTGCACCACATGCACGTGCTGAGGGTGTACAGGACGATCTTTCCCTTGTCCGTTCCTTCCACGTGTTGAAACGTCACGGCAATCCCCTTCTTGTGCAACAATAGCGCGCCCCGCGCATGTGTTCAATCCCGGNNTACTTTGTCTTCAGCGCGGGCCACGCCGCCAGGTCGGTGACCGCGTGTGCCGAGAGGCCGTACACGCCCCGATCCACGCGCTCGAACCAGCCGTACGCGTTGAAGCGCAGGATGGAGAGTGTCTTCTCTCCCGTACCGAGCGCGCGCAAGGCCGCGGGGCTGGTCTTTCCGAGCAGCTGGAGGCAGCAGGCGATGAAGATCGCACTCTCCCGGTATGCGGTGGCCAGCTTCGTGCGCGTGCTTCCCGCCTTGTTATAGTCCGCCGAGCGGTGCGCGATTTCTTCCAGCACGGCCCGTCGGGAGGCCGCGCGCTTGCGCCGGGCGAATGGCAGGGGGTGAAAGACCACTTCCACCGGCGGCTTGCCGCGTTCGCGCGACACGAGGATGAGGCCGAGCTCCAGCCGGCGCAGCAGGTGCTGGGCACCCCTGCTCTCCTTCCACCATTTCCACTTGTTGGAGGGCCGCGGGATGGCGACATAGACCGAATCGGTGAGCCTCTGCCGCCGCACCGCCTGGACGACCAGCGCGAGGTTCAGGTTCCTTTTCACCTCGATGATGAGGAGGTCCGTTCCCTTCACGGCGGCGATATCGCAGTCCTTCACCTCGCTGCGCACCGTGTAGCCTTCCTTCGCCAGGTGCGCGTACAGCGGCGCCGCAAGGTCGGTCTCCGAAAATGTCTTACGCATACGATTCCGGCCGCAGGTCGGCGAGCAGGGGCAGGCGCGCGCGGAACTTCTGAATCTCGTCGCTGTCGCAGCTGGCGGAGATCACCTCGGCGCGGCCCTCGCTGCCGCGGGCAAGGACCCGGCCGTGCGGATCGACGATAAGGCTGCCACCGTGGAATGCGGCCCCGCCGAAGGATCCCTGCACCGCCGCGGCAGCGACGTACATGCCATTGTCCAGCGCGCGCGCCCGCACGGCGAGCTCCCATTCGTCGGCGGGACCGAACCACGCGGAGCCCACGAGCCCGAGTGAGACATCGTCGCGCGCGAGGGTGCGGGCGCATTCGGGAAAGCGCGTGTCATAGCAGATCCACATGCCCGCCCGCAGCCCGGAAAGGCGCGGCCCGGGGTCGAACCCGGTGAAGCTCTTTCCCGGGAGCGCCCATTCCTTCTCGGTCACCCACAGGTGGACCTTGCGATAAACGGCGCGCACCACGCCGGTGTTGTCGATGAAAAGCATGCTGTTGAAGAGCTTTTCCGCGCTGCGCTCGGCAAAACCGAGGCAGAGGGCGATTCCCTCCCTGCGGGCGCATTCGGCGAGCTGCTGGATTTCCGCGCTTCCCGTGTCCACGGCCCAGGAAGGCGCCGCAGCCGGCAAGGGGTAACCGGAGAGGCAGAGCTCGGGAAGAACGAGCACGGCCGCTCCCTGGCGCGCGGCCTCCCGGGCCTGTGCCGCGATCGTGTCCCGGTTCGCGGCAGGATCGCCCGCTGCGGGCACAAACTGGCCGCACGCGATCGTCACTTTCACGTGGATCCCCTCCCCCGGGCGCAGCGTAGCTCCACCGCGAGGCCGATGCAAGGGCCCCGCGCAGACTTGACCCTTGGCCGCGGGAGGTCCACCCTTGGAAAGGCAACAGAAACGCGGAGGACAGCATGAGCGTGAAGAACGCGGAATCGGTGCGGCGCCTGGGAGAATACCTCGTGGAGGCGGATGCCTTGCGCACCGAGCAGATCGGGATGCTTCTGGACGAGCAGCGGGAGAATGCGACCGTCGGGGTGCAGTCACGCCTCGGAGAGATCGCCGTGCGCAAGGGCTGGGTGGATGCCGACCAGGTCACGCGGGCCTTGCAGAACCAGGCGCTGGAGGAGATCGACCAGACGGATGCGGGGCAGGTGCTGCGGGCCCTCGGGTGGATCAGCGATGCCCAGCTCGCCGAGGCGCGCCGGCGGTGCGCCCGTTCCGCCGAGCCGCTTGAAGAGGCCATCGCGGAGCTGCGCCTGTGCACTCCGGAGAAGCTGCGCGTGGCGGGAATACTCGCCACCATCCGCTCGGCATCGGCCATGCGGAGGATTTCCGGATCGAGCTTCTCCCCCTACAACATCATGGAGCTGATCGTCGGCGAGGAGACGAGCGCCGCCATCAGGAAGGACGCCCTCTGTTCCTGCAGCCAATGCTGGAGCAATGTGTTCGCCCTGGCGCTCAACGCAATGCCCGCGCGGTACGTGAGCGATCATGGGCGCATCCTGGACTTCTACCGCCGCTTCCGCGACGAGTACGGCTCCCTTGCGCGGGAACGCGTAAAGGCGTCCCTGCTGCAGGTGCGCAGCAATCCCAAGGCATCCTGCTGGTCGCGCTTCTCCGCGGAGATCCTGTCCGGGCGGGAGGGTGACGCCCAGGTTCACGAGGTGGTCGTCCGCGTCTCCGCACGGCACGTGCACGTCACCGCGGAGGCCCTGGCGCGCCTCTTCGGTCCCGGCGCCGCTCTCACGATACTGAAGGACCTGCACCAGCCGGGACAGTTCGCGGCGAATGAAACCGTCACACTCGTGGGACCGCACGGGGTCATCGAGAAGGTGCGCATCCTCGGCCCGGTCCGCACCCAGACGCAGGTGGAGATTTCCGGCACGGACCAGTTCGCGCTCGGCATCCAGGCGCCGGTGCGGGAGTCCGGCAAGCTCGACGGCACGCCCGGCATCACGCTGCGCGGACCCGCCGGAGAGCTCGCCATCCCGCAGGGCGTGATCCGGGCGCTGCGGCACATTCACGTGACGCCGGAGGATGCTGACAGGATCGGTGTGCGGAACGGAAGCCACGTGAGTGTCCGTCTCATGGGCGATCGTGCCACGATCGTGGAAGGGGTGGTCGTCCGTTCCTCTCCTTCCTTTGCGCTGGAGATGCACATCGACACTGACGAGGGAAATGCCGCCGGGGTCCCGGCAGAGTCCACGGGCCAGATCCTCACACCGATGATGGCCGTCTGAACGCCGGGGGTACTAGCGGGCCGGCTCGTCCGGCACGAGCCGACGCCCGATGCCCGCGAGCTCGGCGGGCTCAGGGAAGAGGATCTTGTTCTTCGTGAAGTCGAAAAATGCCCTGAGCTGGCGACCCGTTCTCTTGCCGGTGCCGTAGAGCTCCCCCACCCAATCCCCCCGCCACGTGAAGAAGACAATGTGCCGGATCCACGTGTCTTCGAGATAGGCGGCGAACAGCCATTCCAGCCAGTCATCCACGTCGACGAGCACGCGGCCTTGCGTGAGGACCAGGTCATAGACGGGGGCAGGAGTGTTCGGCGCACCAGGATCGACGTAGGTGGAACGCAGGACCTCGAATACCAGGTTGCGGTCGGACGTGATGCTCCCCGGATGGTAGAACAGGAGGGAAAACGGGATGGGGATCACGACGTCGGCTGTGAAATCCAGCCCGATGAGACGCGTGTCCGATCCGGGAGCCGCGCCCTGGGTGACGCGGGCCACCAGGTCGAACGGCAGGTTGAGGGCAGACTTGAACTCGGTGAGGATGTCCCGCATCGCCTGGTTGTCCATATCAACGTCGACGCCCGACTTGATGATGCCCAGGACGTACGCGAAGAACGTGTCCTTCACCTCGCTGGGCGGCAGGCTGATCTCCCGGCCGGGCCGCTGGGACGCGGGGACGGCCTGCTGCGCGGCAAGCGGCGCGGCCAGGACGGCAATGGCGAGCAGAATGCAGGCCTGCCTGCGGCTCACCCCCGGTCCCTCGCCTGCCGCGGCTTCCACACCTGCGTCTCCAGGGCGCCGTCGTCGCCGATGCGCAGGAGCTCGAAGCGCACGCGGCCTTCTTCCACGGAGCGCGCAATGCTCTTCTGGAAGGGCGAGAGCACGGAGCCACCCTGCTTCACCTCGAGGAAAACGATCTCCAGCGCCGCATCGTCGGCGCCCGCATCGCGCACGCCCGTGTAGCCGTTGAAGATGAGGTAGTCGATCGGATCGCCGACGAAGCGCGCATCGGCCGGCAGGTAACGGAAACCGGGAAGCAGGGGCGCCATTTGCTCGGCGATCTGCCCCTTCAGGGAGCTCCTGCTCCTCTGGAGACTGTCGCGCCGCGCGTCGCTCAATTCGCGTGCCTGGTCCGCAAGGAGCTGCTCGATCCGCGCGTGACTGCGCCGGCGCTCCCCAAGGAGGAGAACGGTGACAATGGCAAACGCGAGCACCGCCACCGCCGCGAGCAGACCCAGGAGAAGGACGAGGTCGGTCGCGCCCGTCATGGCGTCAGCGCGGTCGCTCCTGGCGACATTTCCGCGGCCGCTCCTGGCGGCATTCGATTCGCNNCCCGGCGCTCAGAGCTTTTCCAGCTTCTCGCGCAGCTCGTCGTAGGCCTTGGACATCGTCCGTTCGTCGCTCGCGCGCGCCTCGGAGGCCAGCCCGCCCAGGAGCCCGTCCAGCTCAGCGGGCGTGAACTCGATGTGGAACCTGTTTTCGGTTATCCGCGATGAGACAATCTTTTTTTCGACCTCGGGAGCGAGATGGCGGATGTTCAGGAGCAGCTCGCGCTCGCTGCGCGTGAGCTCAATCGTTTGCGGGGTATCCATGCCCGGGAGTGTAACCCGAGTCCCACCGCATGTTCAATCTCCCTAGAAAGCGACGGACTTCTTCATGACATAGAAACACGGCGGTGCCCCCGGCGGCCGCCCCCGCGCGGGCAGCCTGTCGAACCAGGCGAAGCTGTATCCGTGCACGTGCAGCGCGTGGAATGTCTCCCAGAGCACGGAAAGGAAACCCGGGTCGGAAACGGCCAGCGGCAGGCTGTCGCTGGAAAGCTCGGGAAGCAGGATCGACAGGGGGCCCGACCATGCCACGCCCGCCCGTGGTATCGGCCTGCCCTCTCTCCATGCCAGGACGCTCCGGGCTTCCACCTCGTCGTCGCGGAGGTCGAGGGGGCGCGCAAGGGGGTCGTCGAAATCACATTCACAGGCGACGTACGGCCACGGCGCGCCGTCGGGTGTCCGCGGCCCTTCCCGCCAGCGGTAGCGCGTGCCGAATCGCGTCACGTACAGCCCTGCATTCGTCGTGAGGAGAGGGCTGGTGCCGAACTTCAGCCTGGTCGCCTTGTGCTCGCCCAGGTACCTGCCGGCCTCTTCGAGGAGCAGCGCGTCCACGCCTGCCGCACGTGCATCCGGGGTGGCCTCGAGCCCCGCAAGGTGGTAGAAGGTTCCCCCCTCATCCCGGTCGGGATACAGGCCCAGTGCGCCCACGATGGAAGCGGATTCCTGGTCGACCGCAACGATCTTCTCGCCATGCCGCTCGCGCAGGTGCGTGAGATCGTCGAGAAATGGGGTGGGGCGCGTCGGGAGTGGAAGTCCCGGACCCGCAATGCACCGAAGCGGCCGTATCGTCATCGGCAAACCGTTTGCTTTCACTATCGGCAGAAACGTCACCTGGAATCCACCGTCGGATCGATGAACGCGGCGTTTTTGCAATCGGCGTCCGGCTTCGTTATAATTGAGAGGAGATAGTCGGCGACCGCAGCAGGGACTCAAGACGGCGAAGGAGACGAAAAGGCCTCGATGCAGAAACAGCGAGTGACGAACGGTGTCTACTGGGTGGAGATACCCGAGGCGGACCTTTTCGTCCTCTGCGGATGTCCCGCGGACAGTGTCAAGCACCTGATGAGGATGGGCCTCATCGTCGAGCGGGAGAAAGAGGGGGTCATGGCCCAGACCGGCCCCAACGCAATCCTCCTTTCCGACACGACAATCCAGAAGGGCAGCTTCTCCAACCTTGCCGAGTTCCCCGTTCTGCAGATGCTCTATCTCCAGGGCATGATCCTCCCCGGCCATCCGAACAACACGGGGCGCAAACCTATGCTCATTGGTCTGGAAGACCAGGTGAAGAGCCAGAGCACGTACATCTACCGCGGGACCTACGGCCTTGCGACCCTGGCGGAGATCGCCGCGACAGGTGTCTCCGAGGCGCAGGCCCACGACATGCTGCGCATCAAGCGGTGGTTCGCCTTCGACAACATCCGCCGCACCGAGGACCTGCTGGACCTGCGCGTCGTGGACACGCCGGCAGTGGAGCTGCGCGGCGGCGCATTCGTCCGTCGCAGGGGTTTCAACCGCTATGAGTTCATCTACGGCGGCCAGTCGGTCACGGTCGACCTCAACCTGGGTGACACCGAGGAGTATCTCTCCACGTACCAGCTCGCCTTCCAGTCCCTGCGCCGGGAATATTTCTCCGTCGTGCACATCGGCGAGGGCGACGGGTGGGACGTCACCCGGCCCTGCATGGGGAGCATCGTCTGCTTCCAGGGCAGGCTCTATCTCGTCGATGCCGGGCCGGGCATCCAGCACACCCTCACCGCCCTGGGGATCAGCATCAACGAGATCTCGGGCATCTTCCACACGCACGGCCACGACGACCACTTTGCGGGCCTCACCTCCCTGGTGCGCTCGGATCACCGCATCCCCTACTACGCCACCCCGCCGGTCCGGGCGAGCGTCGTGAAGAAGTACGGTGCGCTCACCGGCCGCAACGAAGCGACCTTCTTCCAGTATTTCGAGCCGCACGATCTCGCCATAGAGGAATGGAACAACGTTGAAGGCCTCGAAGTGATGCCGGTCCTTTCCCCCCACCCCGTGGAGACGACGGTCTTCTTTTTCCGCGCCCTCTGGGACAAGGGCTATCGCACCTACGCGCACCTTGCCGATATCAGCTCCTTCGAAGTGCTGCGGAAAATGGTGACGGATGACCCGCGAAAGAACGGCATCTCCCAGCCCTTCTACGATGCTTTCACGGCACGCCTCCTCTCTCCGGTGAATGTGAAGAAGATCGACATCGGCGGCGGCCTCATCCACGGCAGGGCGGAGGATTTTTCGGGCGACGCCTCGGCGAAAGTCTTCCTGAGCCACACATCATTGCCGCTCACTGACGCGCAGAAGGAGATCGGCTCCTGCGCCGCCTTCGGTCAGCAGGAAGTGCTCGTGCAGTCGCACGTCGACTCGCTCCAGCACGACGGGGTGCGCGCGCTGCGTCACTACTTTCCAACCGTTGCCGAGCACGAGATCGCAACGCTCGGCAATGCGCCGCTGGTTACCTATGCGCCGGACACCATCATGCAGCGTGCCGACCTCCCGGTGAGCGACGTCTTTCTTGTCCTGAGCGGCCAGGTGGAGCTCATCGATTCGAAGACGGGGCTGCACAACCGCGAATCGGCGGGCAGCATCATCGGCGAGCTGGACTGCATCGGCGGTGAAAACGCGCGTCGCACGTGCCGCGCCCTGAGCCACGTCACGGCGCTCCGTATCCCGTGCGAAATCTACACGGCCTTTCTCGACCGCGCGGGTGTCATGGAGGAGCTGCGCCAGGTGCAGACGCACCGCCAGATCCTCCAGGGAACGTGGCTCTTCGGGGAAATGGTCTCCTTCCCGCTGCAGATCAGGATCGCCCGGTCCATGAAAAGCCGGCAGATCACTGAAGGCACGGTTCTTTCACCCCAGGGAAAGGCGGAGATATTCCTCCTGTCGGAAGGGCTTGTCACGGTGTTCCTCGGCGGGCGGCCGATCGAGAACCTGAAGCCGGGCGGCTTCTTCGGGGAAGAGACGCTTATGCGGGGTGCCCGAGAGCTTCCCACCGGATGGAGCCAGCGCTTCGGTCAGCTTGCGGCGCCGGGAAAGGAGACCGCGACGATCCAGCACCTCTTCGAGACGCGCGCACTGCTGGATTCGACCCTGTATTCCGTGCCCGCCGAAGCGATAGAAGACATTCCCGTCGTGCAGTGGAAGCTCATGGAAACCTACGAGCGGCGCCTCAAAAGCTTCCGCGCCGAGCTCAGATTCGTCTGGCACGATTCCTACGCCGTGGGCATCCCCGAGATCGACGATCAGCACCGCCTGCTCTTCGACATGATCGACGCGCTGTCAGCGATAGCGGAGGGCCGCAGCCCCGGCGACGACCGCATGGACAAGGTGCAGAAGCTCACCACCTTCGCGAAGTCCCATCTCCAGTATGAGGAGACGCTGGCCGCGCGGCATGCCGACCCCGCCTATGAGGCCGCCATCCACGAGCACGGCGAGTTCCTCCGCAAGGTGGAAGGCCTGGCGCGTTACCTGGAGACCGCACCCGTGGATGCCCTGCACAACATGGTGGAGTTCCTCAAGGACTGGGTGATCGATCACACACTTCTTGAGAACCGCCGCTTCCGGAAGGTGCTCACCTGAGCGGAGAGACCGGTGTGCTCGGCGTCACGCGCGCCATGGATTTTGCCGCGCGCCGGCATTCCACGCAGCGCCGCAAGGGCCTGAAGGCCGAACCCTACATCAACCACCTCACCGAGGTCGCGCTTCTGCTCGCCGAGGCCACCGACGGCGCCGATCCCGCGCTGGTCATGGCAGGACTCCTCCACGACACGCTGGAAGACACCGTCACGACGCGCGCCGAGCTCGTCGAGGCATTCGGGGATGACGTGGCGTCCCTCGTGGCTGCCGTGACTGACGACAAGGAGCTGCTGCGCGACCAGCGCAAGAGGCGCCAGGTCGAGAGCGCGCCGGGGAAGTCCCCGCGCGCGCGCATGCTGAAAATCGCCGACAAGATCGCGAACCTTCGTTCGCTCACGGAAAGCCCGCCCCTGGGATGGAGTGCGCGCAAAAGGCACGAATACGCCGTGTGGGCGCGGGAAGTCGTGGCAGCCTGCGGTCCGACAAACGAGCTCCTGGAACGCCTCTTCGCGGATATCGCGGATCGTATCACGTGAAGCGGACGCGCTCCCTTCAAGCGCCGCCTTCCGTGAAGTTGTAGCGTATCGTCCAGGAGTGCGACTTTCCCGGCGCAAGATCGATGGCGACAAACGGCTCGGGGCATATCGTTCGGCCCGTGCCAAAAACCTGGAGCCTGTACAGCGGGTCGCTTCCGGAAATCCGCACCGCCGCGTCCCTGCCGCGCACGGTCATGGCATTGTGCTCCGCGGTCTTTCCGTACCCGGTTACAAGCGCAAAGAAATCCTCGTCCGCCCGCGGCTCCCGCGTGAGCTCGATTCTCCTGCCCCGCGCCACAAGCACGCCGTCATCCGTTTTCGAAAGACGTGCATCGAATGGAAGCTCGATGGAGGTGCCCGGGCCCACCGGCGCATCATCGATGCGGAGGAAGTTGTGGCAGTAGTGAGTCTGCGCGAATGGATGTGCCCCGGTGTTTTCCAGCGTATGCCGCACGATGAAAGATGCAGATGATCGTTCCATCTCGATGGTCTTCGCATAGCGCAACGCGTAACCGCGGACAGGACCCTCCTCCTGCACGAAGCTGATCTTCCCTTCGTCCTGCCGGATGTCCCATGCCGCGGGGCGCGATATCCTGTAGAGGGCTTCGAAATGATACGCGGGCTCGTCGATCTTCACCACCTGCCCGACGCCGATCTTGAGGAATGTCCCGCCCACCGGCGCATCCGCGTAGCCGATCGGCGGCGGGCTGTCGGAGGCCGGACCCATCCCGAACTCACCGGCTGTGCCTGCCGTGTCGTCATTCGCGCGCGGCCGATGCGGCGGGAGCCGCCAGCTCCCGAAGAAGCTGTGCTTCCCCCACTCCGCAAGGGCAACGGTGCCGGCCCAGTCGAAACGGGGTCCACGGTAGTAGCCCTGCAGCGGATCGGGGAGAAGCACGACCAGGCGCAGGTTGCCATCGACCAGCGTGGTATGGGGCCATGAATCGAACTCGCTCATGCTCTGCTCTCAACCATAGCTGTGGAGACCCGACAGCAGGAAGTTCACACCGAAGAATGTGAAGACCGTTGCCACGAAGCCGGCGATGGCGAGGATCGCCGATGTTGTTCCCCGCAGACGCTTCACCAGGCGCGTGTGCAGGTAGGCGGTGTACACGAGCCACGTGATGAGCGCCCAGGTCTCCTTGGGGTCCCAGCTCCACCACGCGCCCCATGCCGTCTCGGCCCAGATTGCGCCGAAGACGAGCGCTCCCGCCGTGAAGATGGGGTACCCGATCCCGATTGCCGTCGCGACCAGCCTGTCCATCTCCGCGCGCCGCTCCGACGTGACCGACGCGAGCTGCACGATGGCGGCGACGAAGCTCACGACGAAGAATGCCTCCCCGATGAATGAGAAGGTGACATGCAGGACGAGCCAGAAGGACTTCAACGCCGGGATCGGCGGGGCGATGTCGCGCGGTGCCAGCGGAGACGAGGAAACCGCGAGCAGGGCAAGGCTCACGATGGTGGCGCCGAACAGCACGAATGGCGAGAGGCCTCGCGTTTTCGGCGCCATGCGCAGCGCGAAGAGCACGACGCAGATGCAGGCGGAGAAGAAGACGAGCGATTCGTAGGTGTCGGTCACGGCCACGAAGCTGATCCGGATGCTCCGCTCCACCAGCGTGGCGACGAGCAGTGCCGCCGCGGCGGCAAGCAGCCAATGGGAAACCGGGTCCCGCCTGTTCTCCCGCCGCAGCAGAAAGCCGGCCTGCAACACCGCGGCAAGCGCGATGGCCAGGAGGGCGATTGTCGCCATCATATCGGGTTGTCTCCCCTCTTCTGGATGAAGGTCAGGCCGAGCCCCGCCAGCAACAGGACCAAGGCGGCGAGGAATGGGGCGAGCCCGGGATCGCTCACCGCCTTCAGCACCGTGGACTGCGTCGCGCTGATCGCCTTGACGGCAAAGGGCCCGATGGACTCCCCGACGCGCAGGAGACGCGTCTCGACCGGCGCCGGCTCCGTCCCCCGATACCGGCTGAAGCTGACTTCCCACGCAGCGCCCGCCTGCTCGAAGCTCGTGAACTCCCAGCGGCTGCCNNGACAGCCGCAGCGGATGATTCACCCGGATGGGAAAGGACGATACCTCCTCCCGGCCGTCCCTGGTGACGCGGACGGTGGAGATCCATTCCTTCGGCATGCCGTTGTCGTATTTGAAAAACTGGAAAGAGACCAGGTGCACGATCTGGCCGGATGCCAGGGCGGCCTCCTGCCCGTCGACGAGCGACAGCGCCACCTCGTGCCTGCCCAGCGCCGTCACGAGCCCTCCGGCAATGAGAACGAGCAGCCCGATGTGGACAAGGTCGGGACCGTAACGGCGCTTCGCGCGCGTCCGCGCGCGCGTGACGAACCTGTCCGCCGCGCAGACACCGAGATTCACGGTGAAGAACAGGACAGGGATCAGGAAGAATGCGGAGCCGAAGAATCTCTGGTATCCGAAGGCGTTGATCAGCGCGTAAACAGCCGGCGAATAGCGTGCCCGGTACATCTCATCAGGCATGCCCTGCGGCACGAGAGTGGCGAGCATCGACAGCACGATGATCACGAGGATGAGCACGACGGCGAGCTTTACCGAGCGGAAGAATCGATAGAGATTGCCCAGGAGCGCATTCACGCGCGTGACTATACCCGATGGATTCACACCCGCAAAGGGTCTCTGTCCTGATGCGGGGGCCCCCGCAGGGAGCCCCCGTTGCGCGCGCCTACCTGACCACGAGCACTTTGCGGATCTCGTCGATTCCCGGTGCGACAATCCGTACGAAGTAGATACCGCGCGCGACCTTGGCGCCGCTCCTGTTTTTGCCGTCCCAGGTCACGGCGTAATCACCGATGCCCTCTGTCGTGCGCATCAGTACATTGACGATGGTTCCTGCAAGATCGAATACCGTCACCGTCACCTGGCCAGACGTGAGCAGATTGTACTGGAGCGTCGTGATCTCACCCTTGTCAGGATTGATCACGTTGTTCAGGATCTGCGCCCCGCCGCGCTGGAGCCGAATGTTGTGCAGCGGGAATTGCCATGGAATGAGGTGGCGGTACCAATCAACGGCAGCGGGATTGAGGACGTGCGCCGTGAAGAGGCTCATCCCGGGATAGACCAGCTGCAGGAGGAACTCCACCGTCGCCCCGTCTTTCACCCTCGAATCGCTCTGCGGGATCGTGAAGTCCCTGAGCCGCGGGTTGCTGTTCGCAGGCGACAGCTCGGGGCTGACCCCCGCCGCCGCGTCTCCTGTCTTTGCGGTAGGCACGAGGCCGCTGAACCCGCCCAGGAGGGCTTGATCCTGGAACGGCGGCAGCCAGAATCCATCCGTTGTGGAGAAGCTGGAGGCGACGTTCATGTCGTAAAGGAGATTCGTAGAGCCCGCGGCGGGGAACCCCGGCACGGGCGTTGTGATCGGCTGGATGTTCCCTTCCACGCCTATGTCGTGCACGCTGAGCCACTTCGTGCCGTCGAATGTCGTGATGAGACCGACGCCCGGCAGCGTCGACGTGGAGATCGTCCCGTCCTTTGCGAATACAGGGTCGAATATGCCCAGCCCCACGTCGGAGATGCGGCGGCCACCGGGGGGATAGACCAGGGCGTTGAATGGCACGGCTCCATCCTGCACCGTATTGCTGATCTGCATCAGCGTGGGATTGACGACATCATCCGTGGTGACCGCGCGGTTGAGCG
>PMDT01000344.1:7359-8687 GCA_003154555.1 Spirochaetaceae bacterium | reverse complement strand
GTGCGAGTACTACGCGCTCGAGGGCTTGAGCCAGCTCGTCCGCACCATCGAGATGATCAAGGCCGGCCCCAACCCCGACCTCGAGATCGAAGGCGTGCTGCTCACCATGTTCGACGCCCGCAACAACCTCGCGCATCAAGTTGCCGACGAAGTAAAAAAACACTTTCACGTATTTGAGTCGGTCATCCCGCGCCACGTGCGCCTGAGCGAGGCCCCATCATTCGCCAAGCCGATCAACCAGTACGACCCTGAATGTATTGGCGCCCGCAGCTATCAGAGGCTCGCTGAGGAGGTGCTCCTCAATGTCTAAGAAGGCGCTCGGCAAGGGTATCGGCGCATTGCTCGCTGAGAATGACGTGGCTGATGAATCGCCGGTCACGGAAGTGGCACTTTCGGCGTTGAAGCCCGGACCCGAACAGCCGCGGCGGGCTTTCGATGAAACGACACTGAAGGAACTGGCGCAATCGATCAAGGAGAAGGGCATCCTGCAGCCCATCCTCGCCGAGCAGGATACCGACGGCAGCTACACCATCATCGCCGGGGAGCGGCGCGTGCGGGCTGCAAAGCTCGCGGGCATCCAGAAGGTCCCGGTCATCGTGCGCCGATTCAGCACACAGGAAAAGCTCGAGATCGCGCTGATTGAAAACGTCCAGCGGGAGGACCTGACACCTGTCGAGGAGGCGCTTGCATACCGGCGACTCATGGATATTGCAGAGCTGAGCCAGGAACAGGTCGCCACGCGCGTGGGCAAGGACAGGTCGACCGTTGCCAACACGCTGCGCCTCCTGAAGCTTCCCGAAGAATCGCGCGAGGCACTCTCCCATGGTCTTATCACCGCCGGCCACGCGCGGGCTCTCCTTGCTCTTGTGAACACCGGCGACCAGCATGTGCTCCTCGGGCGGATTGTCGAAAACGGCCTCTCTGTGCGCGAAGCCGAAGATGTTGCGGCATCTTTCAACAAGGGAAAGAAGGGGAAAACTGGAACTTCCAAGAAAGGCGTTGCGTCACGCGTAAAAGAGCCTGAGATTCGGGAGCTGGAGCAGAAGCTCATTGAAAAGCTGGGAACAAAAGTGGAAGTACACGGTACAGGGAACAAGGGCAGAATACAGATCACCTATTTTTCTTCGGACGACCTGGAGAGGATTCTCCAAATTCTCGTCTGAAGTCTTTTCGGCACCCGGCCGGCCGTCCCCTTTTGTTGACAAAGGGACGGTCGATGATTATAGTGAGCCTGCCAGTAGAGTAGAGCAATGCGCTGTCGCTCGTCGTGATGCAGGCGTGCGGTGGGCGCATTTCTTTATGCTCGGGAGAGGTGTCCGAGTGGTCGA